>JBAVEE010000203.1:0-4649 GCA_049587575.1 Bradyrhizobium sp. | reverse complement strand
TCTATACCGACGTCGACGGCGTCTACACCACCGACCCCCGCGTGGTGCCGAAGGCGCGCCGCCTCGACAAGATCGCATTCGAGGACATGCTGGAACTGGCCTCGCAGGGCGCCAAGGTACTGCAGGTCCGCTCGGTGGAACTCGGCATGGTGCACAACATGCCGATTTTCGTCCGTTCCAGTTTCGACAAGCCCGAGGATATCGACCCGCACGCCAACCAGCCGCCGGGCACGCTGATCTGCAGCGAGGAGGAAATCATGGAAAACCACGTCGTCACCGGCATCGCCTTTTCCAAGGACGAAGCCCAAATTTCCGTCCGCCAGATCGAGGACAAGCCGGGCGTCGCCGCCTCGATCTTCGGTCCGCTCGCGGAGGCCAATATCAACGTCGACATGATCGTGCAGAACGTCTCGGAGGACGGCGCCATCACCGACCTCACCTTCACCGTTCCGGCCTCGGACTACACCCGCGCCCGCGATACCATCGCGTCGGCCAAGGCCAGGATCGGCTATGCCCGGCTCGACAGCGCCACCGACGTCGCGAAAGTCTCGGTCATCGGCAGCGGCATGCGCAGCCATGCCGGCGTCGCCGCCCAGGCGTTCGCCGCCCTCGCCGCGCGCAATATCAACATCCGCGCCATCACCACCTCCGAAATCAAATTCTCGGTGCTGATCGACGCGGCCTATACCGAGCTTGCGGTGCGCACGCTCCACACGCTCTATGGGCTCGATCAGGCCTGAGCGGCGTTGACCGGCTGCAGAGGTCGGGTCGTGTTTGCCGCACGCGGAATTCCTGCTCGGTCATCGATCTCCGGAAAAATATTCCCTTAGCGGGCGCAGCATTGGCATGGCGGAGACGTGACCGCCGCTGGCAGGCGTTTTGCTTGGCAAAACAAGCCTCAATTCGCTATACGGCCTGATGGGTGAACCGCCGCAAACTGTGCCACAGTTTTGGCGGTGCTGATTCGGCCGGTATCTGGGCTTGCGGCGGCGCCGAATGGATAAAATTGTTGTTTTTCTTGAGTTTGATGCCAGCCGCCGGCCACCCGGCGGGCTGGCCCCGTCGGGGAGGATTTTAGCACATGCGGAGCGCGTCGGGGGGCCCCCGCGTCTTGTTGAGACGGCTTCGCGAAACCATGGCGGAGCAGGTCTCGGCCCAGGAACGATTGGACAAGATCGTGGTGCTGATCGCTGCCAACATGGTGGCCGAAGTCTGCTCGACCTATGTGCTGCGCGTCGATAATACGCTGGAACTCTACGCTACCGAAGGCCTCAACCGCGACGCGGTGCACAGAACCGTCCTGAGCGCGCATGAGGGCCTCGTCGGCCTGGTCGCGAGCGAGGCGACGCCGCTCAATCTGAGCGACGCGCAAAGCCATCCGGCCTTCTCGTTCCGCCCGGAAACCGGCGAAGAAATCTATCACTCGTTCCTCGGCGTTCCGATCCTGCGCGCCGGCAATACGCTCGGCGTGCTGGTGGTGCAGAACCGCGCCAAGCGCACCTATGTCGAGGAAGAGGTCGAGGCGCTGCAGACCACCGCCATGGTGCTGGCGGAGATGATCGCCTCGGGCGAGTTGTCGGCACTGGCGCAGCCCGGCGCCGAACCCGCCGCGCGGCATTCGCTGCACAAGACCGGCGCGATCTTGTCCGACGGCATCGCGCTCGGCCATGTCGTGCTGCATGAACCACGCGTCGTCATCACCAATTACATCGCCGAAGACCTGCCCAGGGAGATCAAGCGCCTCGATACGTCATTGACCAAGCTGCGGGCCGACCTCGACCGCATGCTGGAGCGCGGCGACGTCGCCGACGGCGGCGAGCACCGCGACGTGCTGGAAGCCTACCGGATGTTCGCCAACGATCACGGCTGGTCGCACAAGCTGCACGAGGCGGTCGCCACCGGCCTCACCGCGGAGGCCGCCGTCGAGCGCGTGCAATCCGACACCCGCGCGCGCATGCTGCGCTCCACCGACCCTTACCTGCGCGATCGCCTGCACGACCTCGAGGACCTCGGTCATCGCCTGATGCGGCAATTGGTGGGACAGGATCACGCGCCTTCCCGCGAGCAGCTGCCCGACAACGCCATCCTGATCGCGCGCGCGATGGGGCCTGCGGCGCTGCTCGACTATGATCGCAAGCGCCTGCGCGGGCTGGTGCTGGAAGAAGGTACCGCCAATTCCCACGTCTCGATCGTGGCGCGCGCGCTCGGCATTCCCGCGGTCGGCGAAATACCGAACGCGCCGGGCATCGCCGATCCGGGCGATGCCATCATCGTCGACGGCACCTCGGGCTCGATCTATGTCCGGCCCTCGGCGGAGATCGAGCAGGCCTATGCGGAACGGGTGCGGTTTCGCGCGCGGCGCCAGGCACAATATTCGGCGCTGCGCGACAAGCCCTGCGTCACCAGGGATGGCCAGCCCGTCGAATTGATGATCAATGCGGGCCTGACCATCGATCTGCCCCATATCGACGACACCGGCAGCGCCGGCATCGGCCTGTTCCGCACCGAACTGCAATTCATGGTCGGCCAGAGCCTGCCGCGCACCAGCGACCAGCTGGCGCTGTACCGCACCGTGCTCGATGCCGCGGGCCCCAAGCCGGTGACGTTCCGGACGCTCGACATTGGCGGCGACAAGGCGCTGCCCTATATGGAGACCGTGATCGAGGAAAACCCGGCGCTCGGCTGGCGCGCGATCCGTCTCGGACTCGACCGGCCCGGCCTGTTGCGCGGCCAGATCCGCGCGCTGCTGCGGGCCGGCGGCGGGCGGGCGCTGCGCATCATGTTTCCGATGATCTCCGAAGTCGCCGAGTTCGACGCCGCCAAGGCGATCGTCGAGCGGGAGCTGACCTATCTGCGTCAGCACGGCCATTCGCTGCCGGAGCGCATCGACGTCGGGACGATGGTCGAGGTTCCGGCGCTGCTCTATCAGCTCGACGAGCTTTTGAAGAAAGTCGATTTCGTTTCCGTGGGATCCAACGATCTGTTTCAATTCCTGTTTGCGGTCGATCGCGGCAACGCCAAGGTGTCCGAACGGTTCGACACCATGTCCGCCCCGATCCTGCGGGCGCTGCGCGAGATCGTGCAGAAGGCGAATGCGGCGAAAAAATCCGCCTCGCTCTGCGGCGAGATGGCGTCAAAACCGCTCGGCGCGCTGGCACTGATTGCGCTCGGATACCGCTCGCTGTCGTTGTCGGCGACCGGGCACGGTCCCGTCAAGGCGATGATCCTCGACCTCGACGTCAGGAAGGCCGAAGCCGTCATGATGCCGCTGCTCGATGCGCCGTCAGGCAGCGTATCGATCCGGCAGAAGCTGACCGAATTCGCCGAGGCCGAGGGGCTGTCGTTGTAGCGGCGCAGCCCCGCATAACGCGCCCAGGCCCTTTACGAGTTGAGGCGCATTCGATTCGCAAAGCCGGTATCTACTCCTGCTGAATGCGCGTGTATTCGAGACCAAACCATGTCGATGCTCCCCGAAGCCAAACTGGATGTTCTGCTGGCGCACCACGCCTCTCTCGAGGCCCAATTGCTGGGCCAGGTGAATTCCGAGGACTATGTGCGGATCACCCGGGAGCTCGCCGAGCTCAATCCGCTGATCGACGCGGTGAAGACCTACCGCGCCGCCAATGCGGAGATTGCCGGGATCGATGCGCTGATATCGGACCCCTCGACCGAGCCCGAAATGCGCGCGATGGCGGAAGCCGAGCGTGCGACGCTCGGGGCGCGCAGCGTCGAATTGGCGCAGCAGATCCGCGTGGCGCTGTTGCCCAAGGACGCGATGGACGATCGCAACGTCGTGCTGGAAATCCGCGCCGGCACCGGCGGCGACGAGGCCGCGCTTTTTGCCGGCGACCTGTTCCGGATGTATGAGCGGTTCGCCGCCTTGCAGGGCTGGAAGGTCGAGGTGATCTCCGCCAGCGAAGGCACCATGGGCGGCTATAAGGAAATCATCGCCGAGGTGCGGGGCCGCGGCGCCTTCGCCAAGCTGAAATACGAATCCGGCGTGCACCGGGTCCAGCGCGTGCCCGACACCGAGACCCAGGGCCGCATTCACACCTCGGCGGCCACCGTGGCGGTGCTGCCGGAGGTAGAGGACGTCGATGTCGACATCAAACAGGACGATTTGCGGATCGACACGATGCGTGCGCAGGGCGCCGGCGGCCAACATGTCAACAAAACGGAATCCGCGATTCGCATCACCCATATTCCGACCGGCATCGTGGTGATGATGCAGGACAGCCGCTCCCAGCATAAGAACCGCGCGTCGGCGATGAACATCCTGCGCTCGCGGATCTATGACGCCGAACGTCAGCGCATCGACGCGGCGCGCTCGGCGGACCGCCGCGAGAAGGTCGGTTCCGGCGACCGCTCCGAGCGCATCCGCACCTATAATTTTCCGCAGGGTCGCGTTACCGATCATCGCATCAACCTGACGCTCTACAAGCTCCCGCAAGTGATCGCGGGGGAAGCGCTCGGCGAATTGGTCGATGCGCTGACAACGGAGCATCAGGCGGCACAACTCGCCGCCCAGGGCGCCGCGGCGTGAGCAAGTCATCGGCACGGCCAATTCGTCATCCGTCGTTCCCGCGAAAGCGGGGACGCCGTGACAATCCCGGTGTCGTCCCTGCGAAAGCAGGGACCCATAACCACCG
>JBAVEE010000202.1:0-3020 GCA_049587575.1 Bradyrhizobium sp. | reverse complement strand
GTCATGTGAGCCGCACTCTTTGCGACACGACGTACTCGGCTCTCTCCCCCCTTGTGGGGAAGAGCTGGAGAGGGGGGCAGCCGCGAATCCGGTGTTTGCGGCTCACCCCCCTCCCTAACCCTCCTCCACAAGGGGGGAGGGAACGAGAGAGTGCCGTCTTGCGGACGAAGGATGGAGTGATACGAGCAAGAGTGTTCGCGGCAGCCACGTCTACCCCACCCCATCCCGCAGCTTGAAGCGCTGGATCTTTCCAGTCGCCGTTTTCGGCAAGGCATCGACCACCTCGATCCAGCGCGGATATTTCCAGACCCCGATCTTCTGCTTGACGTGCTCCTTGAGCGCCTCCTGCAGGCCGTCGGTCGCGGCGTCCGCGCGCAGCACCACGAAGGCCTTGGGCTTGAGCAATCCTTCCGGATCGGCTTCGGGCACCACGGCGGCCTCCAGCACCGCGGGATGGGTGATCAACGCGCTCTCGACCTCGAACGGCGACACCCAGATGCCGGACACCTTGAACATGTCGTCGCTGCGGCCGCAGAAGGTGTAACGGCCGTCGGCGTCGCGAACATATTTGTCGCCGGTGCGGGTCCAGTGGCCCTCGAAGGTCCGGCGGCTCTTGCTGCGCTGGTTCCAGTAACCTTCGCCGGCCGAGGGCGCGTCGACCAGGAGTTCGCCGACCTCGCCATCGGGCACCTCGGCGCCGGCCTCGTTGACGAGCCGGACCTTGTAGCCCGGCACCGGGCGGCCCGACGTGCCGTATTTGATATCGCCTGGCGAATTGGAGAGAAAGATATGCAACAGCTCGGTCGAACCGACGCCGTCGAGAATATCGACGCCGAAGCGCGCCTTCCAGGCATTGCCGACCGACTCCGGCAACGCTTCTCCCGCCGACGTGCAGATCCGCAACCGCGTGCCGCCGCGTTCGTGCTTGAGCGCCTCATCGTGCAGCATCGAGGAGAACAGTGTCGGCACGCCGAAGAAAATGCTCGGATTGTACTTGTTCATCAGCGCGAACATGGTCGCAGGCGTCGGCCGTTCGGAATTGAGCACGGTGGTGGCGCCGACCGACATCGGGAATGTCAGCGCGTTGCCGAGGCCATAGGCGAAAAACAGTTTTGCGGCCGAGAGGCAAACGTCGTCCTCGCGAATCCCGAGCACCTGCCGGGCATAGGTGTCCGCGGTCGCGGCGAGATTGGAATGCAGATGCCGCACCCCCTTGGGCATGCCGGTCGAACCCGACGAATACAGCCAGAATGCGGGTTCGTCGCTGTGGGTGGCGACGGTCGCAAAGGCGTCGCTTTCGCGGGCAAGTTCGTCGGAAAGCTTCTTGTGGCCGAGCGCATCGCTGCCGGAAACGACGACATGATCAAGATCCTGCATCCGCCCGACCATGTCCTTGACCACCGGCAGCAGCGCTTCGGAGATGAACAGCACCCGCGCGCGGCAATCCGCCAGCACATAAGCATACTGATCCGAGGTCAGGAGCGTGTTGAGCGGCACCGGCACGATGCCGGCACGGATCGCGCCCAGAAACACCGCCGGAAAATCTGTCGTGTCCAGCATGATCATCGCGACGCGCTCTTCGCGGCGAACGCCGAGGCGGCGCAGCATGTTGGCGACGCGGCAGCTTTGCTTCTGCAGATCGCCATAGGTCAGTTCGGAGACGCTGTCGGTGAAGGCCAGTTTGCTGGCCCGGCCCTCATCGACATTGCGATCGAGCAGCCAGGTCACGGCATTGTAGGAACCGGACATGCCGCTCATACTGCGCCCCCAATAGCCAAGCATGCCACGGCGTCTTCTCCCGGATTTTGTGAATTATAATGCATAGAAGGCCACTGCGATCGCTTGCTGTCAATCCTTCTCGGCATTATGTTTCCAAAATATGACCGACGATAGCGACCCCGAAACCGGCTTTCTCGAACAGCTCGGCCAGCGTGTCCGCACCATGCGCGCGCTTCGCGGCATGTCGCGCAAGGTTCTGGCAAAGGTCTCCGGCATTTCCGAACGCTACATCGCGCAACTTGAAAGCGGCAAAGGCAACGTCTCGATCGTGCTGTTGCGCCGGGTGTCGGACGCGATGGGCGCCCATCTGGAAGACCTGATCCCCTCAACCGAGCCGGCGCCCGACTGGGCCGTGATCCGCGACCTGCTGCGCAAGGCCTCGCCGCACCAGATCGCGCAGGCCAAGGATATTCTCGCAGGTCAAGGCGGCGCGGCGCAGCGGGGCATGTCGTTTGCCGGCATCGCCCTGATCGGCCTGCGCGGCGCCGGGAAGTCGACGCTCGGCAAGATGCTCGCCAAAAAGATCGGCTGGAATTTCGTCGAGCTCAACAAGGAGATCGAGGCGCAGAACGGCCTGTCGGTCGCCGAGATCATCGCGCTCTACGGCCAGGAAGGTTTCCGGCGCCTGGAACAGGCAGCGCTGGGGCAATTGCTGGCGCGCAAGGAACTGACGGTGCTGGCCACCGGCGGCGGCATCGTCTCCGAGCCGCTGACCTTCGACCTAATCCTGTCGTCGTTCTATACGATCTGGCTGAAGGCCGAACCGGAAGAGCACATGGCGCGGGTGCGCCGCCAGGGCGATCTGCGGCCGATGGCAGACGACCGCTCGGCGATGGCGGAGCTGCGCACCATCCTGAGGAGCCGCGAACCGCTCTACGCGCGGGCTTCCGCCGTGGTCGATACCGCAGGGCTCACCGTGGACGCCGCGGCGGCGCGCCTGATCGATGCGGTGGCGCCGGTGCTGCAAAACGAGTCGCACGCGTTCGGGCTGCGCAGCGCGGCAGTCTGACCAAGCGCCCCACCGCCACTGCTTCACGGTCTCGAATATCACGACCCAAGGGACCGGTCTTTGGTCATCAGGAAACCGCTTGCCTCAAAGCGCAGGGCTAGTAATTTAATTTTGAACACATGTTCAGTATGCGATCAATTCTGTTTCGACGAACTTCGCGCCGAGCAATCCGCCGCACGATCGAAAAGGACCCACCGCCATGATGAGCCAGGAACAGAACGACCTCATCACC
>JBAVEE010000201.1:0-4396 GCA_049587575.1 Bradyrhizobium sp. | reverse complement strand
GAGAAAGTGAGCGAAGAGGAAATTCGCACCCTTGTCATCGAAGCGGAGAATGCCGGCGTCCTGGAGCCTGGCGAAAAGGAGATGATCGCGGGCGTGATGCGGCTTGGCGACCTGCCCGTCGGCGCCGTGATGACGCCGCGCCACGAAGTGAGCCTGATCGACTTGGCTGATCCGGATACTGCGATGTCGACCGCGTTGCTGAACAGCAATCATTCCCGCTTCCCGGTTTTCGACGGCAACCGGGACAGTGCGCTCGGAACCGTCAACGCCAAGGATTTGCTCGACGTCTATTTGTCGGGAAAGACGCCGGATATTCGAAAACTGATCCGCAAGGCGCCGATCATCCCGGAGAGCGTCGATGCGCGGGATGTTGTCGCGATCCTGCGCGACTCGCCGGTGCATATGGGCCTCGTCCACGATGAATACGGCACCTTCCAGGGTGTCGTGACGAGCGCGGATATCCTGGAGGCGATCGTCGGCGGCTTTCACACCCAAGAAGGTCCAGCGGAGCCTGCCTTCGTGAAGCGTGATGATGGATCATCCTATCTGATCGCCGGCTGGATGCCGGCGGTCGAATTTGCCGATTTGCTCGGCATCGTGCTGCCGGCCTCGCGGCCCTATCAGACCGTTGCCGGTTTCCTGCTTCAAGAGTTCGGAACCATTCCCGGCGTTGGCGACAAAATTGAAACGGGCGGCTGGCGGTTAGAAATTGTCGACCTGGATGGGCGGCGAATTGACAAGGTGCTCGCAAGCCCACTGGACGTATCGTAAACCATCCGTGGCAATGCCCGCGCCCGGCCTTTCCGTGCTATGGAACGCCGTGTATTCGACATAAACGGCGACTCACCCCTCCAATGGCCAAATCCGCCCTTTCCTTCGTCTGCCAGAACTGCGGCGCGGCGTATAATCGCTGGCAGGGCAAGTGCGAATCCTGCGGCGAGTGGAACACGCTGGTCGAGGAGGATACCACCGGCGCCACCACGATGCCGGTCTCGATCCGCTCAAAACGCAAGGGCCGGCTGTTTCAACTGGAAAGCCTGACCGGCAAGAGCCAGGAGGCCCCTCGCCTGCCTTCCGGCATGGCCGAGCTCGACCGCGTCACCGGCGGCGGTTTTGTGCGCGGCTCGGTGCTGTTGGTTGGCGGCGATCCCGGTATCGGCAAATCGACGCTGCTCACACAGGCCACCAGCCTGATGGCCCGCGCCGGCCACCGCGCGGTCTACATTTCCGGCGAAGAAGCCGTCGCCCAGGTGCGGCTGCGCGCCGAGCGTCTCGGCCTTGCGGATGCGCCGGTGCAGTTGGCCGCGGAAACCTCGGTCGAGGATATCGTCTCGACGCTTTCCGAAGGCGCGGTGCCGCGGCTGATCGTGATCGATTCGATCCAGACCATGTGGACCGACACGGTGGAATCCGCGCCCGGCACGGTGACGCAGGTGCGCGCCTCCGCGCAGGCGCTGATCAGGTTTGCGAAAAAGTCGGGCGCGGCGATCATCCTGGTCGGCCACGTCACCAAGGACGGCCAGATCGCAGGGCCCCGCGTCGTCGAGCACATGGTGGACGCCGTGCTGTCGTTCGAGGGCGAAGGCTCGCAGCAATTCCGCATCCTGCGCGCCGTGAAAAACCGTTTTGGCCCGACCGACGAAATCGGCGTGTTCGAGATGACCGGGCTCGGCTTGCGCGAGGTTTCAAATCCTTCCGAATTGTTCCTGTCCGAACGCGATCTCGGCAGTCCGGGCACCGCGGTATTCGCCGGCATCGAAGGCACCCGCCCGGTGCTGGTGGAGTTGCAGGCGCTGGTGGCGCCGACCACGCTCGGCACGCCCCGCCGCGCCGTGGTCGGCTGGGACCCGAGCCGGCTGTCGATGGTGCTGGCGGTGCTGGAGGCCCATTGCGGCGTCAAACTGTCCGGCCATGACGTTTATTTGAATGTCGCGGGGGGCTTAAGGATCCAGGAGCCCGCCGCCGATCTTGCCGCCGCCGCCGCTCTGGTGTCATCGCTGGTCAATGCGCCATTGCCGACGGATGCGGTGTATTTTGGCGAGATTTCGCTGTCGGGCGCGGTCCGGCCGGTGGCGCAGACCTCGGCTCGGCTGAAGGAAGCCGCCAAACTCGGCTTCGGCCGCGCCGTGCTGCCCGAATCGGCCCGTGGCGAGGTCGGCGGCGATGCCGGCCTCTCCCTCACGACCGTCGGCGGATTGACCAGCCTGGTCGCGGATATCGCCGCGCGCGGCACCCCCAAAGCAAACCGGGAGACAACCCGGGAAAGCTCCGCTGGGGAGAAAAATGCCACACCTGCCAGATTCCGGCGTCAGGAAGGCTAGCCGGGCGTGACGTTACCCGCCCTCGCCGCTATACAACCCGCGACAACCCGCGGATGGGGCTGGATGGTGCGATTTCCGGCCTTGCGGGACACCCCGTCTGACCGTCACCTAGGGCGGCACCGACACGCCGATTCGCGGTTTAGACCTTTGATGCGGACCTGACCAGCCGATGCCGATAACGATCCTTGATCTCGTCCTGCTCGCCGTGATGCTGATCTCAGGCCTGCTCGCGATGGTGCGCGGCTTCATGCGCGAAATTCTGTCGATCGCGGCGTGGGGCGCGGCCGCGCTGGTCACGCTGTATGCGTTCGGGAAGCTGCTGCCGACCGCCAAGACCTATTTCAATAACGACACGGTGGCGAGCGTGGTCGTGATCGCCGGCGTGTTCGTCGGTACCCTGATCGTGGTCTCCATCGTCACGGTGCGGATATCCGACATGATCCTGGATTCCCGGATCGGGGCGCTGGACCGCACGCTCGGCTTCCTGTTCGGACTGGCCCGCGGTTTGCTTATCGTGGTCGTGGCCTTCCTGTTTTTCAGCTGGCTGGTTCCGGACAAACAGCGGCCCGATTGGGTGACCAATGCGAAGTCCCGGGTGGTGCTACAGGGAACCGGGGATTGGTTGATGGCGCTCTTGCCGGACGACCCCGAGAACACCATCTTGAAGAGATTCAAGAAGAATAAACCAGACGATGAGCAGACTGACAGCGATCAGGCGGCGCCGGCGGCAGGCGATGGCTACAGCAAGCCTGCCCGCGACAGCCTGAAAAAGCTGATCGAAAAGCCGGTGGGACGTTGATATCAGGCCAAAAGAGAGGCGCGATGGACGAGATAAAGAGCCCTTCCGACGGCGCCGAGCAACCCGAGCTGAATCTCGGTCCGCTTTATCTCGAAGACTCCGACCTTGAAGGCGACACGCTGCGCGAGGAATGCGGCGTGTTCGGCATTTTCGGCCACCCCGAGGCCGCCGCCATCACCGCGCTCGGGTTGCACGCCCTGCAGCATCGCGGCCAGGAGGCCGCGGGCATCGTCTCCTTCGACGGCGCCCGGTTTCATTCCGAACGGCGCCTCGGCCTCGTCGGCGACACCTTTTCCCGCCGCGAGGTGATCGAGCGCCTCCCCGGCAACGCCGCCGTCGGCCATGTCCGCTACTCCACCACCGGCGAGACCATCCTGCGCAACGTGCAGCCGCTGTTCGCCGAACTCAATGCCGGCGGGTTTGCGGTCGGCCATAACGGCAACCTGACCAACGGACTGACCTTGCGCCGCGACCTCGTGCGCGGCGGCGCCATGATGCAATCCACCACCGATACCGAAGTCATCCTGCATCTGGTCGCGCAATCCAAGCGCAGCCGTTTCATCGACCGCTTCATCGAGGCGCTGCGCGCGATCGAGGGCGCCTATTCGCTGGTGTCGCTGACCAACAAGAAGCTGCTCGGCGCGCGCGACCCGCTCGGCATCCGTCCGCTGGTACTGGGCGAACTCGACGGCTGTCCGATTCTGGCGTCGGAGACCTGCGCGCTCGACATCATCGGCGCGAAATATGTCCGCGACGTCGAGCCCGGCGAGATCATCGTGTTCGACGAGCACGGCGCGCAAAGCCACAAGCCGTTTCCGCCGAAACCGCCGCGGCCCTGCATCTTCGAATACATCTATTTCTCGCGGCCGGATTCGATCGTCGGCGGACGAAGCGTGTACGAAGTCCGCAAGGCCTTCGGCGCCCAGCTCGCGCGCGAAAGCCATGTCGAGGTCGATGTGGTGGTGCCGGTGCCGGATTCCGGCGTGCCGGCGGCACTGGGCTATTCCCGGGAATCCGGGGTGCCGTTCGAACTCGGCATCATCCGAAATCACTATGTCGGCCGCACCTTCATCCAGCCGACCCAGAGCGTGCGCGAACTCGGCGTGCGCATGAAGCATTCGGCCAATCGCGCGGCGATCGAGGGCAAGCGCATCATATTGATCGACGATTCGCTGGTACGCGGCACCACATCGAAGAAGATCGTCCGCATGATGCGCGACGCCGGCGCCAGCGAAGTCCACTTCCGCCTCGCTTCGCCGCCGATCATTCATCCGGA
>JBAVEE010000200.1:0-2066 GCA_049587575.1 Bradyrhizobium sp. | reverse complement strand
AATAGCCGGCGACGCGGATCACGTTCCTGATGCGCTGGCGCTGGGTCAGGTCGTCGGCGGCAATGATGGGGATGAAATACGGCGTGCCCGTTCCCTTGACGTAATTGGCGACCGCAAGCCCGGTGTTGGCAAGCAGGTCTCCGATCAGCATGTGGCAATTGCCCTGCTCGACCAGGCGGCGCGCCTTCTGCAGGGCGGTGTCGGGATTGGAGGCGTCGTCCTCGATCACCAGTTCGACCTTGCGGCCGGCGATCTCGTTCTTGACGGAATCGAGATAGAATTGCACACCCTCGACCATTTCCTTGCCGCCCGAGGCGACCACGCCGGTGAGCGGGGCCAGCAGGCCGATCTTGATCGGGCCCGCCTGCGCGAATGCGCGTCGCCAGGGGGCGTTGGCTGCACCGACGGCAGTGAACGCTGCGGTCGAGGTCTTCAAGAATTGCCTGCGGTCCATTTCAATATCCTTTCGTGGAAACGATTAACGCTGCTTGCGTGTCAGCAAGGCGCGCAGCGTGCCGATGATGCCCTCGGGGGTGAAAATCATGATCAGGATGAAGGTAACACCGAGTACCATCTGCCAGCGCTCGGTGTAAGCGCTGACGGTATTCTCGAGCGTGATGATCGCAGCCGCCCCGACAAAGCCGCCGAACAACGTGCCGACGCCGCCGGCAATCATCATCAACACACCCTCGACCGACTGCGCCAGCGCCACGGTCGAGGGGCTGACGAAGTTGTTGAACATCGCATAAAGCGCGCCGGCAATTCCGGCGAAAAAGCCGGACACCGTAAAGCCGATGAACAGATGCAGCGACACGTTGTAACCGAGGCTGCGCATGCGGCTTTCGCTGTCGCGAATGCCGAGCAGGGTCAGGCCGAACGGCGAACGAACGAACCGCCACATCGCGTAACTCACCACCGCAGCACCTGCCAGGACCGTCCAGTAGAAGGCCTGGTGTGTCATTAGCCAGGCCGGACGGACGTCGCCGCGCATGCCGTTCTCGCCGCCCGTCACCTGGGTCCAGCGTAGGCAAATTCCCCACACGATCATGCCGAGCGCCAGCGTCAGCAGAAGAAAGTAGACGCCCGACGTACGCACCGCGAGCAGGGCAAAGATTGCCGCGACCAGGGTCGCTGCGATCACGCCGAGCGCGAAGGCCGCGAGCGGCGGCAGTCCGGCCTGCGCGGTCGCATAGACGACGACATAGCCGGAGACGCCGAAGATCGCCCCGTGGCCGAGTGAGGTGCGCCCGGCGAAGCCGGCGAGAATGTCGATCGACATCGCCAGCACGCCAAAGATCAGCATCTCGGTGGCGAGCCCGACCTGGTAGTTCGTGAGCACCAGAGGCATCGCGGCAGCTACCGTCAGGACGGCCAGGACCAGGATCACCGCGCGGCCGGTCATGCCGGCAATCCTTATCGGCTGCGCTGCGGCTTGCGTCATGTCGATACCGCCCGTCCGAACAGGCCAAGCGGCCGAAATGCAAGCAGCGCCGCCATGGGACCGAAGATCACGAAATAGGCGAACTCCGGGAACATCACCTGACCCAGCGTATTGAGAAGGCCGACCAGAAGGCTGCCGACGCCGACGCCGACCAGGCTGCCGCGGCCACCGATAATGACGACCGCAAGGCTAAACACCAGAATCTCGGCATCGGCCGAAGGATACAGCGACAGAAACGCCCCGCCCATCAGGCCGCCGAGACCCGCGAGCGCCGAGCCGAGCAGGAAGGTGACGAGGAAGACGCGGCGGATATTCACGCCCGACGCCTCCACCATCTCGGCATCGTCGACGCCCGCCCGGATCAGCGCGCCCAGCCGCGTATGGTTCAAAAGCGCCCACAGCGCTGCGAAGACGACAATGCCGGTGACCAGCACGAAAAGCCGGTAGGTCGGATAGAACACCCCGAATACCCGCATGCCGCCACGAAGGAGCTGCGGTATCGGCACGGTGAAACTGTCGCCGCCCCAGATCACCAGCGCCAGATCATTGAGAACGAAGGCGAAGCCAAGCGTCAGCAGAACCTGGCGCAGCTCATTGCCGCGGACAAAGCGCAGCAGGCGCTGAT
>JBAVEE010000199.1:0-2741 GCA_049587575.1 Bradyrhizobium sp. | reverse complement strand
ATCCTGAAATGGCTGGCTGGCGACCGATAGCCTCACACCATGCCGCCGTTGGCGCGCAGCACCTGACCGTTGATCCATCCGCCATCGGGCCCGTCGAGGAAAGCAACAACGGAGGCTATATCCTCCGGCGTGCCGAGGCGCTCCATCGGGTTCATCTTCGCCATGCGCTCGACCAGCTCGGTCGATTTGCCGTTGAGGAAGAGCTCGGTCGTGACCGGCCCCGGCGCTACTGCATTGACGGTGATGTTGCGACCGCGCAATTCTTTCGAAAGAATCGCGGTCATCGTTTCCACCGCGGCCTTGGTCGCGGCATAAATGCTGTAGGTCTCCAGTTTGGTCCCGACGACACTGGTCGAAAAATTGACGATCCGCCCTCCGTCGCGCAGGCGCCTGGCCGCCTCTCGCATCCCGTTGAAGCTGCCTTTGAGGTTGATCGCGATCTGCGAATCGAACAGCGCGTCATCGCTGTCGGCGATTTTGGCGAGCTTCATGATGCCGGCATTGTTGACGAGCACATCGACGCCGCCGAAGGCCCGTTCGGCCGTGTCGAACATCCCGCGCATCGCGTCCGCGTCGCTCACGTCAGCCCTCGCGGCGAGTGCCCGGCCGCCTTTGGCTTCGATCTCGCGGACAAGCGTCTCGGCCGGCTTGGCACTGGCCGAGTAGTTGATGACGACGGTGAAGCCATCGCCGGCGAGACGCTGCGCCACCGCGGCACCAATGCCGCGCGAGGCCCCGGTCACGATCGCGACCCTGCTGGTCTTGTCGGTCATTTTTGCTCCTTATCTCGTTGAGGTGCACTGTTACATTGAGACGCTGGATATCCTTGTTTCAAGGTTTCGTGATGACCGGCGACTGATGATTTCCTGTGCACGGAACCATCCAGGCAGGACAACGTTGTCCGTCAACACTGGAGGGTATGCGATGCGCGTTTTTCTGGGAATGATTTTGGGAGCGATGCTTCTGGTCGCTGGCGTGTATGTCTATGATTCGCAGTCGACCTCGACCGTCGCCAACGGCCTGAACGCGTCCGCCAGCCGCACCATCGTCAACTGGGACGTCGCATCCACTGACTGGCACGCCCTGACGACACGCGCCCATGACGACTGGATCAGGCTGTCATCGAAGTAAGTCGCAGAAATCTAACCGCCAAGTCAGCGCCTGCGCCTCCTGGCGAAGGCGCTTTACGGTTGCCAATCCTACTTTTTCACCGCCGCCTTTCGCGCATCGGCGATGGCCTGCCCGAACTGGGCCATGGTCAGCACGCCCGGCACGCGGAATTTGCCGACGATGAAGGACGGCGTGCCGTTGAAGCCGAACGCGGTGGCCTGACCGTTGTTGCGCGCGAGAATCGCGTCAATCGCCGTCGCGTTGGCGGCAAGGTCGCGGTCGAGGCGATCGACATCGATACCTGCGCCCGCAAGCAGCTCGCGGATCCGCGGCTCCGTCAGCTTCGAGTCGACGCCGATCAGCGCATCGTGGGCCTGAATAAACTTATCCTGATATTTGCTCGCCAGCGCCGCCCGCGCCGCCGTCACCGACACCGGCCCCAGAATCGGCCAATCCTTCAATATCAGCCTGACCTTGCCGTCGTCGTGCACCACCTGCCGCAGCTCGGGCGCGAGCTTGCGGCAATAGGGACACTGGTAGTCGAAATATTCAACGATCGTGATGTCGCCGGCAGGATTCCCCGCCACCGGGATTTCCGGATCGCGCAGCACCAGTGCTTCCGTCAGCACGTCGTCGCCTTGCCCAAGTGCCGTGCCGGGAGCGACCTCCACGCCGAGCACGACCGCGCCCGCGCCGAGCAGGCCCAGCGCTTCACGCCGGGTGCGTTGCCGATGCAGGCCGGCCGGATCGATCGATTTGGTCATGTCTGGTCTCCCGGCTGTTCCTGGCGCCAGCTATTCACTACCTGCGATCAGGACAAGGATAGGTTACGCACCAGCATATACAGCGCTACCAGGATAATGACAGAGGCGAACACGATATTGAGCGTGCTGCCGCGCGCCGACAAAAGTCGCGCCGAGCGGGTGCCGATCAATCCGCCAACGAGACCGCCCGCGATGAACAGGCCGGCAAGCTCCCACGAGATCAATCCGGACCATGCGTAACTGGCCGCCGTGGTCAGACCGAATGCCGTGACCGCGACCAGCGACGAGGAGACGGCGTTGATGATCGACATTCCGGTCGCCAGCATCAATGCCGGCACGATCAGGAAGCCGCCGCCGATACCGAAGAATCCCGACAGCGTCCCGGTCGCGAGGCCAAGCCCGACGATGGCGGGCATGTTGTCCCAGCTGATCCGCACGTCGGGCAGGCCGACGCGCGACCGCGTCTTGAGCATCAAAACCGCGATCACCAGCATCAAGAGCGCGAACAACGCGAGCAGTTTCTGGCCGTCGAGCATTTTGCCGAAAATCGCGCCGGTGAACGCACCGACAATTCCCGCGGCCGCGAAGGTGAGCGCGCACCACCACCGCACGGTGCCGCCGAGCGCGTGGTTCGACAGATTGATCGCGGCGTTGACGGCCACCGCGATGGCGCTGGTTCCGATCGCGACGTGGGGGTCGGGGACGCCGACCACATAGACCATCAATGGCACCGCCAGGATTGATCCGCCGCCGCCGATCAGGCCCAGCGAAAATCCAACGAGCGCTCCGGAGGCCAGTCCGAGCACGCCTTGCATCATGGAAATTATCAAGAAAGTCACCTCGCCGTTACCGCGGGACCCTAGAAGG
>JBAVEE010000198.1:0-6101 GCA_049587575.1 Bradyrhizobium sp. | reverse complement strand
GTATTGGCGATGCCCATCTCGCCGACCGCGAGCAGATCGGAATCGGGCGGCACGGTCCGGTACCCGATATCGACGGCATTCAAGAACTCGTCGTCATCCATCGCCGCCGCTACCGTGAAGTCGCGCGTTGGACGATCGAGCTCGATCGGCACCACGCGAAGGTCGGCGCCGGCCAACCGCGCGATCTGGTTGATCGCCGCGCCGCCGCGGGCAAAATTGGCCACCATTTGTTCGGTGACCGCCTGCGGGTAGGCCGAGACGCCACGCGCGGCCACGCCATGATTGCCGGCGAAAACGGCGATCGTGACGCGATCGAGCCGCAGAGGATCGCGCCGCTGCCAGTCCGCAAGCCATATCGCCAGTTGTTCGAGACGGCCGAGACTTCCCGGAGGCTTTGTCAGCTCCCGCTGCCGCCGGGCGGCGGCTTCGGCCGCGCGCGCATCGCCGCGGGGCAGGTCGCGACAGAAGGCGCGGATATCGTCTAGACTGTCGAACTGCATGCGATTCCCCTCTCAATCGCGCCACGAATCTGCGATTTCCGAGATTCCTTATCATGCCGGTTCTCCATCATGAATGATTGGCTCGACGATCTCCGGACCGCGGTTGCCTTTCTGACCCGGCTGCCGATGCCGCATCCGGAAGGCGCCGTGCCCCAACATTTCGTCCGCGCGCACAGGATGTTTCCGCTGGTCGGCGCGGCCATAGGCGGGGTGGTGGGCCTCCTCTGTCTCGCTTTGCGCGGGCTCGGCCTGCCCGATCTCGCAGCAGGAGCGCTGGCGCTCGGGGCGAGCGCGCTCCTGACCGGTGCGCTGCACGAGGATGGCCTTGCCGATGTCGCCGACGGTTTCGGTGGCGGCCGGGATCGCGCCGCAAAGCTGGAGATCATGCGCGACAGCCGGCTTGGCACCTACGGCGCGCTGATCCTGATGGTCGGCTTTGTCGCCAAAGTCTCGTCGCTCGCGGCGCTGCCGGATGGCTATCTGGTACGGGGCCTGATCGCGGCGCATGCGCTGGCCCGGGGCGTATTGCCCTTCATGGCGACGAGTCTGCCTTACGCGCGCAAGGATGGACTGGCCGCCGGCGCCGGCCGGCCGGATACGGCGACGGCGGTGACCACGGGCGCGATTGCGTTGCTGATTGCCATGCTGGCGTTGCCGTGGCGCGAGGCGCTGGGCGCAGCGCTTGTGGCGGCAGCCTGCGCGATCGGCATGGCGTGGTTGGCGCAGCGGCAGATCGGTGGCCAGACCGGCGACGTGCTCGGCGGAGCCGAGCAACTCGGAGAGACCGCGATCCTGCTGCTGCTCGCGGCACGGTTCGGTTAGCATGGTGGCCGAGACAAATCTCTGGCTGGTCCGTCACGCCCCGGTCGACGGGCCGCTTGGCGCCATCCATGGTCCGGACGCGCCGGCGGATATCAGCGATAGCGCAGCCTTCGCCGCGCTCACGGCGAGATTGCCGCCGAAGGTTTACGCGGTTTGCAGCCCGGCGCGGCGGACCCGGGAGACCGCTGCCGCGCTCGGGCTCGATGCGGTCGAACAAGGCGCGTTTCGCGAACAGGATTTCGGGACGTGGACCGGAAGACGGCACAACGATCTCGTTGCGGAGTTCGGCGATGTCTACCGGGATTTCTGGAAGTCGCCGGCGAGCAACCGCCCGCCGGGCGGAGAGAGCTTTGTCGATCAGATCGGTCGCACGATTGACGGACTTGCTTTCCTGCCGGCGGGTGACGTGGTCCTGGTCGTGCATTCCGGTACGATCCGCGCGGTGCTGACTATCGCGCTCGATCTGTCGCCCGATGCGGCGCTGCGCTTCGTGATCGATCCGCTGTCGTTGACGCAGATCGATCGCCTCGACAACGGCTGGCGCGTCGGCGCGGTGAATCTCCGCTGATCGATCTACCCGTTCCGCCGCGCGCCGCGCAGCGTCGGCAATCCGATGCCGGCGGCGTCGAAGCCGCCGTCGACGGCGAGAACCTGCCCGGTGATGTAGCTTGCGCGATCGCTGCACAGGAAGAACACGGCTTCCGCCAGTTCTTCCTCGAGGCCGTAACGGTTGAGCGGGATCGCGTCGTGATAGTCGGCGCGGATTTCCGGGGTGTGGACGGCCTTCGCCATCGCGGTCTCGACCGGGCCGGGCGCCACGCCGTTGACGCGGATGCCGAGCCCGGCCAGTTCGACCGCGAGCTGTTTGGTCAGATGCGCGAGCCCGGCCTTGCTGGTGCCGTAGGCCGAGCGCAGCGTCGAGGCGCGCACCGCGGAAATGGAAGTGATGTTGACGATCGCGCCGCCGCCGTGCTCGCGCATCAGCGGCACGGCCGCCTTGGTGCACAGGAACGGCCCGGTGAGGTTGACCTCCAGCACCCGGCGCCAGTCGGCGTCGGAGGTTTCCAGCAGTGGGGCGAACACCGCGATCCCGGCATTGTTGACCAGCGCGTCGAGCCGGCCGAATCGTCGCTCGATTGCCGCGAACGCGCTCGCCACGGCTTTCGCATCGGAGACGTCACAATGCAGGGAGAGTACGTGATCGGCAGCCGCGAGCTCTGCGACGCTCTTTCCCAGGAGTTCGCCCTCGATGTCGAGCAGCGCAACGCGCCAGCCCTCGGCGAGGAAACGCTTTGCCACGGCAAGCCCGATGCCGCGCGCGGCGCCCGTCACCAAAGCGACTTTTTGCAGAGAAGGGGTCATAGGTGTTCCATCGTTGCCGATTGCCGCATTATTTCTAGCAGGACCTGGGCGATGGGGGATAGTTTCAGTCTCGCCGATTGCGCCGCCGCGCCGGCCTTGTTCTACGCCAACGAAGTCTTGCCGTTCGAGGGGCAGACGAACCTCGCGGCCTATTTCAATCGCTTGAAGGGTAGACCGTCCTACGCGCGCGTCCTAAAGGAGGCGGAGCCATATTTTGCCAGGTTCCCGAGAGAGGGTTGATGTCGATGACCAGTGCGGACGGCCTTTCGAAGAAGCTCACTCGCATACGTGAAATCATGGCCGGCCATGTCGAGAGCGGCGACATGCCGGGCCTGGTCACGCTGGTCAGCCGCCATGGCGAAATCCATGTCGATGCGATCGGCCGCCTTGCATTCGATGGTCCGCCGATGACGCGCGATACTATTTTCCGCATCACCTCGATGACCAAACCCGTCACGGCAGCCGCCGCGATGATTCTGGTCGAGGACGGCAAGTTGCAGCTTGATGATCCCGTCGATCGCTGGTTGCCGGAGCTCGCCAATCGCAAGGTGCTGCTTGCGATCGATGCGCTGGTCCATCAAACGGTGCCGGCGCGGCGCGCGATCACGCTTCGCGATCTGCTCACTTTCCGGTGCGGCTACGGCATGATCCCGGTGTTTCCGGATCGCTATCCAATCCAGAAGGCGATTGCCGAGGCGGGGTTTGCGCCGGGGCCGGTATTTCCGTCCTTTCCGCCCGACGAACTGATGCGGCGCTACGGCAGCCTGCCGCTGATCTATCAGCCGGGCGAGCGCTGGCTCTATAACAGCGGAACGGAGATTCTTGGCGTCCTGATTGCGCGGGTGGCCGGCATGACGTACGGCGAATTCCTGCGCGATCGCATCTTTGCCCCGTTGGGAATGAAGGACACCGCGTTCTACGTGCCCGCAGACAAACATCATCGGCTCGCCACCAGCTACGGCAGCGATCCCGCGACGAAGAAGCCGAAAGCTTTCGACCATCCGGTGACCGGCAAATTCTCAAGCCCGCCCGTCTTTGAAAATGGCAGCGCGGGGCTGGTCTCGACCGCGGATGATTTCAATGCCTTCGCGCAGATGCTGCTGAACGGCGGCGAACTGGGCAGCGAACGCATCCTGTCGCCGGCTTCGGTGGAGCAGATGACGACGGACCAGATATCGTCCGAAAACAGACAGCAATCCCAATTGTTCCTGGGCGATGTCAGAAGCTGGGGTTTCGGAATGTCCGTCTTCAAGGGGCGCGACGATCTCGACGCCAGGCCCGGCCGGTTCGGCTGGGACGGCGGTTATGGGACCTCCTGGTATTCCGATCCACGGGAGCAACTCACCGGGATTCTGCTCACCCAGCGGATGATGGATTCGCCGCAGCCGCCGCGCGTATTGACGGATTTCTGGACCTCGCTCTACCCGCCCGTCGACGATTGAGCCGCCACAGCCCTCGCTGCCGATCGCAAAGCGCTCGCGGGAGAGGAGGGTGGCTCCATGCGACCGCCCGGCAGGTTGGCAATTACCTCGGAAATAATTCCGCCGCACATGTCGGTGCCGCATGATCCCGATCGTCTTTTCCGGGAGCGGCGGCTCATCCGGGGGCTGTCGACGGAACAAGGACGGAGAGCTTGATGCGATTCATGATGCTGATGATTCCAGGGGGTTATGAGGCCGCAGCACCTGGCGCGATGCCGCCCGCGGAGGCGGTCGCCGCGATGATGAAATACAACGAGGCGCTCAAGGAGGCTGGCGTGCTGATCACGCTCGACGGGCTGCACCCGCCCTCGATGGGCGCGCGGGTCTCGTTCGCCGGCGGCAAGCCGGTCGTGACCGATGGCCCTTTCGCCGAGTCGAAGGAAGTGCTCGGCGGCTACTGGATGATCGACGTGACATCGCGGGAGGAGGCGATCGCCTGGGCCAGGCGTTGCCCGGCCTCCAGCAACGAGGTCATCGAAATCCGCCAGGTGCAGGAAATGTCGGATTTTCCTGCCGACGTCCAGGAGGCCGCGGCCGGGTTTGCCGAGCTGCAGCGCGGCCCCGCGGCGCGCTGACTTAAAGCCCAACCCGAGAGCTGCAAACGATAGGAAATTCGATGAGCACGATGGACACTTTCCTCGCTGTCTTCCTTGGCGGCAAGAACAACCCCAAAATGGTTGAATGGAACGCACTTCCGGAAGCAGAGCGGAACGCCCGGCAGCAACAGGGCAGCGCGGCCTGGAAGGCATGGGCCGAGAAACACCACGCCGCAATTGTCGAAATGGGCGGGCCGCTCGGAACGACCAAGAAAGTCGATCCGAAGGGCGTTGCCGATATCAGTAACCTGCTGACCGCTTTTACGGTCGTTCGCGCCGCTTCGCATGAGGCCGCCGCGAAGATGTTCGAGGGGCATCCGCATTTTTCGATCTTTCCGGGCGAGGCCATCGAGATCATGCCGGTTCTCCCGATACCGAGCGGCTAGGATCGATTCGAGGCTTCGGTCCCCCCGCTTCGCTGCGAAAACCGGCTGGTATTGACGCCAAAGCGGCGACACTAGTGACTTTACGGCCGGCTCATGTAAAAGCCATTCACATGAGCTGGCGCAAGGAACAGGGCCGCGCCGAGCGCGGCTACCATCACGGCAATCTGAAAGAGGCGCTGCTGCAGGCAGCCCTCGGGTTGATTGCGGAGAAAGGCGCGGCCGGCTTCACCTTTGCCGATGCCGCGCGCATGGCAGGCGTCAGTCCCGCAGCACCGTACCGGCATTTTCGCGACCGCGACGAGCTGCTTTCCAGCATTGCCCAGCGCGGCTTCGAGCAATTCGAGGCGTTATTGACGCAGGCCTGGGATGACGGTCGTCCAGACACCGTCACGGCATTCGAGCGGGTCGGCAAGGCCTATCTGGCGTTCGCCCGGGCGGAGCCGGCGTTCTATTCGGCGATGTTCGAATCGGGGCTTCCCGTCGATCTTAATCCTGCATTGCAGGCGGCCAGCGAGCGCGCCTTCGGCATCATCAGGGCAGCCGCCGAGCGGCTCGCAGCACTTGCGCCGCCCGGTACGCCGCGCCCGCCGGCGCTGATGATGGCGCTGCACATCTGGTCGATGTCGCACGGCGTGGCGTCGCTGTTCGCACGCGGCGACGCGGCACGCCGCAAGCTGCCGATGTCGGCGGAGGATCTGCTGGAAGCGGAAGTGCTGATTTATCTGCGCGGGCTCGGCTTTCCGACCGAGCGCGGGGCTTCCGGCCAGGACCCGGCGGATAAAAAGCCATCGGGCGCGCCATCCGGTCAGCCGTCAGGTCAGCCGTCAGGTCCCGGGGGCGCCCCAAAATAAATCCGCGGGCGCACCTTGCGCCCTGCTTGACAGAAATCCGGGATGGTTTACGTATGTAAATGTTATTTACATTCACAACGGCGTGATGCCGTCATGGAGAGGG
>JBAVEE010000197.1:0-1936 GCA_049587575.1 Bradyrhizobium sp. | reverse complement strand
GGCGGTGCGATAGACCGCGAAGCTCATCGGCAATGCCAGCAAGATCGACACCAGCCGCACGCCGAGTTCGGTGTCGCCGGCAATCAGGGTGCCGAGACGGATGACGACGGCGACGCCGGGCGGATGGTCGTAGTAACCGAAAGCGAGGTGCTTCGACCACATCCAGTAATAGGCTTCGTCGAAGGTCAGCGGTGTCCAGGCCGCGCTGACCAGCCGCAGCGCCACCAGCGCCAGGACCGTGACAATGGTGTTGCGGATGAGCCGAGCCTCGTTCGGACTCATGGGAAGTTCATCGCTTGCGCCAGACGAACAGTCCGGACATCGCGTAATTCCAGACCACGCCCATCAATGCGCCGGCCGCACCCGCCAGCCACCAGATCGGCTCCTGATCGTAGACCGAGAACGCCACGCCGACATTGGCGAGAAGGCCGACGCTGCAGACGAGATAAAACAGCAACAGGCCGCGCAGGATCGCAAACCCCTTCAACCGCTGGTCGCGGTAGGTAAGAAAATTGTTGAGGATGAAATTGCTGGTCATGGCCGAGAGCGCGCCGCAGGCCTGCGCTTCCGGAAACGGCCAATCAAACGCTTCAAGCGCGGTATATAGCGCCGCGAAATGCACGATCAGGCCGATCGATCCGACCATCGCAAACAACAGGAAGCGCAGCGACACCACGTCATGGGTCAGCTTCGCCAGCACCAGGCCCAGGAAATCCAGCGCCACCATGGAGTCGAGCTTGCTCTCGCCGTGCAGCCGCGCGCCGAAGCTGTAGGGGATTTCCTTGACGCGCAAACTGCCGTGCGCGGTGGCGACGATATCGAGCAGGATCTTGAAGCCCTGGGTGGAAAGCTGCGGCGCCAGTTGCTCGAAGCGATCCCGGCGGATCATGAAGAAGCCGCTCATGGGATCGGCGATCTTGACCCGCAGCACGCGTTTGGCGACCTCGGTCGCAAGCGCGCTGGCCCCTGCCCGCTGCCGATCGAAGCTGTCGGCGCTGCCGCCCTCGATATAGCGGCTGCCGACCACGAGGTCGAACTCGCCGCCTTGCAGCAGCTTAAGCATTTTCGACAGTTGGGTTTCGTCGTGCTGCAGATCGGCGTCGATCACCGCAGCGCATGGCGCGCTCGATGCCAGGATGCCCTCGATGCAGGCGCCGGACAGGCCGCGCCGTCCGATCCGCCGGATACAGCGGACCCGGCTGTCGTCGCGCGCCAGCGCCCGCACGACTTCCCAGGTGCCGTCAGGCGAGTCGTCATCGACGAAAATGACCTCGAACGCCGTCCCTGCGAGGGCTGCTTCCAGCCGCCGAAACAGCGTGGTGACGTTGTCGCGCTCGTTGAAGGTCGGGACGACGACCGAAA
Organism: Bradyrhizobium sp.; assembly: GCA_049587575.1. Lineage (GTDB taxonomy): Bacteria > Pseudomonadota > Alphaproteobacteria > Rhizobiales > Xanthobacteraceae > Bradyrhizobium. Next base: position 574 of record JBAVEE010000197.1, on the reverse strand, counting down.
GCTGAGGTAAACCAGCGGCCTGCGGCGGGTTCACGGGCCCCGGTTGATTGGCGTCATTCATGCCGCCAGCGTATATCCGCAGCCTCTTGCGATGCCAAGGCTCCGATCAAGGCTCCGATCGAGGCTCCGATGCCCGGACAAAGGCCCAAAACAGCGGTGCGGGGAGCAAAAACGACCCAAAACAGGCCCAAAAATGCCAACGACCACGAACAGAGGGCGCGCGTACATCCGGCGCAGCCAAGCTATTCAGTGGTCGTCCCGGCGCCGGAGCTATGAAGCATCGACGTCGCCGTTACAAACCAAGTAGGGACGGCCGGGGCGTTTCGCAAGGGGTCGGCGTCTAGCCTGTGTTTGCAGCGGGTGGACCGGATTTCAGGGAGGGATTACGCGCGCCAAGGCCGAGGCATGTTTGGAGAAGGCTCCCCGATCATCGCGGCCGCTTCTGCCCTGAACAGCCGGAATGCGTAACGTCGCTTCGGCGGCGCCCCGGCGGCTCGGCAAACTGGCCAATCCCCGCTGATTTCTCTAGGCTTCCCCCGAAATTCCCTTTGCCCTTTTCGCGACGAGAGTGCCC
>JBAVEE010000196.1:0-8529 GCA_049587575.1 Bradyrhizobium sp. | reverse complement strand
GACCAGTGCCGCGACAAGCTCGGGGTTCTTCTCCGACCAGCTTTGCCTGACGGCGAGCACCTTCTCCGCCGCACGGACCAGAATGTCGGAGACGAAATGCAGGATCTGGCCAACGCCGCGATCGACCGCGATCGAATTCCAGGGCGCGCCAACGCAGAACGCGTCGACCTGGCCACTGGCAATGCTGTCGGCCATGTAGGGCGGCGGCAGAACCACGAGATGAATGTCCTCGTCCGGGTCGACCCCACCGGCCGCCATCCAGAATCGCAGCTGATAGTTGTGGGTGGAGAACGGAAATGTCATGCCGAAGGTCAGCGGTTCCTCGCCGCGCTTGCGCCGCGCGGCGACGACGCGGGCCAGCGCCAGTGCGGTGGCCATCGGGTCGAAGCGATCGCCGTCGATTTCCTTCATGAGCGCTTGATACAGCGCCGGCGACACCGTAATCGCGTTGCCGTTGAGGCCTAGATTGAACGGCGCCGCGATCGGCACCTTGACGTGCCCGAGCCCGAGGCTCGAGGCGATCGCGACCGGCGCCAGCAGGTGCGCAGCATCGAACAGGCCGATATTGAGCTTGTCTCGCACATTCGACCACGACACTTCCCGTACCAGGGTGACGTCGAGCCCCTCGGCCGCGGTGAAACCCTTGTCGACGGCGACGATCAGGGCGGCGGCATCGATCAGCGGAATGAAGCCGATGTGGATCGGTTTGGTCATTTCAGCAACTCCGACGCCGTCAGGATCGACTGAGCGATCTCCCCGATCTTCTTTTTCTCGCGCATCGCCGTCGAACGCAGCAGAACGTAGGCCTCGTCCTCCGTCAGGCCCTTCAGCTTCATCAGAATTCCCTTGGCCCGGTCGATGACCTTCCGGTCTTCAAGCGCGGATTTGGCGCGATCGAGTTCATCCTGCAGCTTGGAGAAGGCGTTGAACCGTGAAATGCAGAGGTCAAGGATCGGCTTGAGGCGCTCTTTCTTCAATCCGTCGACGATATAGGCGGAGACGCCGGCGTCGACGGAGGCCTGGATCGAGGCGGCATCGCTCTGATCGACGAACATCGCGATCGGCCGGCGTACCGCGCGGCTGACCTGGAACATCTGTTCCAGAACGTCTCGGCTGGGGTTTTCCAGATCGATCACGATGACGTCCGGATCGAGCGCGTAGATGCGACTCAGCAAACTCTGCATTTCGCTGATGTGCACGACATCGCTAAAGCCCGCCTCCCGCAATCCCTCCTGAAGGATCGCGGCGCGGATCGGGCTTTCGTCGACAATAACGATTTTAGGAGACGACTCGGCGCCCATCGATCACCCGCATTCCGGCAACCCATTCATAGCACGCCACAGGCCGGCTCAAAGCCTTGTAATTAAGAGCAATTGGGACTAGCTCCTGCCTGTCAATCAGGCAGATTCAGCATGCAACAGGCCGCCCCGCCCAAAGTCAGTTTTGTTTCACTGGGATGTCCCAAGGCGCTGGTGGATTCCGAGCGCATCATTACGCGGCTGCGCGCGGAAGGCTATGAGCTGGCACGCAAGCACGACGGCGCGGACCTCGTCATCGTAAATACCTGCGGTTTCCTCGATAGCGCCAAACAGGAATCGCTCGGCGCGATCGGCGAGGCGATGGCCGAAAATGGCAAGGTCATCGTCACCGGCTGCATGGGCGCGGAGCCCGAGCAGATCGAGGCCGCCTATCCTGGCGTGCTGTCGATCACCGGACCGCAGCAATATGAAAGCGTGCTCGATGCGGTGCATCGCGCGCTGCCGCCGGTTCACAATCCCCACCTCGATCTGGTGCCGCCGCAAGGCATCAAGCTGACGCCGCGGCATTACGCTTATCTGAAGATTTCCGAAGGCTGCAACAACCGCTGCAGCTTCTGCATCATCCCGAAGCTGCGCGGCGATCTGGTGTCGCGTCCGGCGGGCGAAGTCCTGCGCGAGGCCGAGCGACTGGTCAACGCTGGCGTGAAGGAATTGCTGGTTATTTCGCAGGATACCTCGGCCTATGGCGTCGACCTGAAATACGCGGCGAGCCCGTGGAAGGATCGCGAGGTCCGCGCGAAGTTTTTCGATCTGGCAAAAGAGCTCGGCGAATTCGGTGCCTGGGTGCGGCTGCAATATGTCTATCCCTACCCGCATGTCGACGAGGTCATCGGCCTGATGAGCGAGGGCAAGGTGCTGCCCTATCTCGACATTCCCTTCCAGCATGCGAGCCCTGAAATCCTCAAGGCCATGAAGCGTCCGGCGGCACAGGAGAAAACGCTGGCGCGGATCAAGACGTGGCGCGAGCAATGCCCCGATCTGACGCTGCGGTCCACCTTTATCGCCGGATTTCCCGGCGAAACCGATTCCGATTTCGCCTATCTGCTCGACTGGCTCGACGAAGCCGAAATCGATCGGGTCGGCTGTTTCAAATATGAGCCGGTCGCGGGCGCCTCATCGAACGCGCTCGGTCACGCCGTGCCCGAGGAGATCAAGCAGGAGCGCTGGAACGCCTTGATGGCGCGGCAGCAAAAGATTTCCGCGCGCCGGCTCATGCGCAAGGTCGGCACCAGGCAGCAGGTCATCATAGACGAGGTCGGTCCTACCGTATCGAAGGGACGCTCAAAGGCCGACGCGCCGCAAATCGACGGCGCGGTCTATGTCTCGAGCCGGCGTCCGTTGCGCGTCGGCGAAATCGTCACCGCGAAGATCGAACGCGCCGACGAATACGATCTGCACGGCAGCGTCGCCGGGTTCTGACCTGCCATCCGACGCGTTTTCTTCACCCGAACCGGTTTCCACCCCCGGATCATCTGTGGGGGACAAACGTCGTTCGAAAACGCCTTGCCGTCTTGACATTGCCGGCCGTTCGGCGGTATGGCCGCGTCATGAACCTGAACCGGACCCAGCTCCGCGCCACTTTCCGTCGTCGCTCTGTCGATGATGATGGGTCGCGCCGTGTCCGACGACAACGCTGATTAGCTAGTTCAGCAACGTTTTCGAAAAGGCCGCACCCGCCAGGTGCGGCCTTCTCGCGTTTTGGCCTGCCTTTGCGCATCTCACCAGGAGTTCGACATGAACATCGCCACACCTCCCTTCGACGCATTGATGGATATTACCGCGCGGCCATCGGCCGTCTTTGTGCGCGGCGAAGGCTCATTTTTGTGGGACGACAGCGGCAAGCGCTATCTCGACTTCATCCAGGGATGGGCGGTCAATTGCCTCGGTCACTCGCCGTCGGCGGTCGCCGATGCGTTGGCGGCGCAAGCAAGACTGCTGCTGACGCCAAGTCCGGCCTTCTACAACGGGCCCAGCCTGAAACTTGCAAAGGCGCTGGTCGATCACAGCTGCTTCGACCACGTGTTCTTCACCAATTCGGGCGCGGAAGCCAACGAGGGCGCCATCAAGCTCGCCCGTAAATACGGCGCCCTGCATCGAAACGGCGCGCACGAAATCATTACATTTGAGGGCAGCTTCCACGGCCGCACGCTGGCGACCATGTCAGCATCCGGCAAGAGGGCTTTTGAACCCTTGTTCGAGCCCAAGGTGCCGGGCTTTCCCAAGGCCCTGCTCAATGATCTCGCCTCGGTGCGGCGCCTGATCACGGACAAAACCATCGCGATCATGCTGGAGCCGATCCAGGGCGAAGCCGGCGTCTGGCCGGCGACGGACCAATTCCTGCGCGATCTGCGCGACCTGACCAAGACGCATGGCCTGTTGCTGATCGTCGATGAGATTCAGACCGGCATCGGCCGCACCGGCAAGCTCTTCCACCATGAGCACGCGAATATCGGGCCCGATATCATGACGCTCGGCAAGGGCATCGGCGGCGGCGTTCCGCTCGCCGCGCTGCTGGCCACGCAAGCGGCATCCTGTTTCGCGCATGGCGACCAGGGCGGAACGTTCAACGGCAACCCGCTGATGTGCGCGGCCGGGCTCGCGGTTCTGCAGCAGGTCGCGACGCCGGATTTCCTGAAATCGGTCACGGATACCGGCCTTTATCTGGAAAGCGAATTGCAACGGCTATCCGCACGCCACGGCCTTGGTGAAGTCCGTGGCCGGGGACTGCTGCTGGCGCTTGATCTGAAACATTCCATCGCCGCCTCGATCGTCGCGCAGGCATTCCAGGACGGCGTGCTGCTCAACGCGCCGCGGCCCGATGCCTTGCGTTTCATGCCGGCGCTCAACGTCACGCGCCAGGAAATCGCGCTCATGATCGATGCGCTGGATGCGATCCTCACCAAACTGGGCGCAGCAAGACGTGTCGCCTAGCCGAACGAGCCATCTTGCGAGCCAACGGGTCGCGCAATTGCCACGGCGGCGTTCAAAAGCTCACGGCTTCAGGATCGACGCTCCCGTCGTGGCCCGGCTTTCCAGGTCGATATGCGCCTTCGCCGCATCCCTCAGGGCATAGGCGTGGTTGATCGGCACGTGCAGTTTGCCGTTGATCACAGCGGCAAACAGCGTGTCGGCGCCCTCCAGCAATTCCGAGCGCTTGCCGACATAGTCATTGAGTTTCGGTCGGGTCGCAAACAGCGAGCCGTGATTGTTGAGTTCGGCAATCGAGAACGGCGGAACCGGGCCTGAGGCGTTGCCGAAACTCACGAACAGGCCGCGAGGCTTCAGACAAGAGAGCGAGCCCGGAAACGTCGTCTTGCCGACGCCGTCGTAAACCACGTCGCAAAGTTCGTTGCGGCTGATCTGTTTCACCCGCGCGACGAAATCCTCCTCGTTATAGAGAATGACGTGATCGCAGCCATTGGCGAGCGCGAGATCAGCCTTGGCCTTGGAGCCGACGGTGCCGATGACGTGTGCTCCCATCGCTCTCGCCCATTGGCACGCAAGCAGGCCTATACCGCCGGCAGCGGCATGAATCAGCACCCGATGATGCGGCTCAACCTTGAATGTCTTGTGCAGAAGGTACCAGACCGTCAGCCCCTTGAGCATCAGCACGGCGCCCTGCTCGTAGGTGATATGGTCCGGCAGCTTGACCAGCTTTTCCCAGGGGATGTTGCGCTCGCTGGCATAGGCGCCGAGATTGAAATAGTAGGCGACGCGGTCGCCTGGATGAAAATTCGTCACACCGGGACCGACTGCGAGAACCTCACCGGCGGCTTCATTGCCGGCGATGAACGGCAGTCCGGGCGCCTTGTAGAGACCGGTGCGGTAATATACGTCGATGAAGTTCAGGCCGACGGCATGCTGGCGGATGCGAACCTCGCCGGGTCCCGGCGCAGGAACGTCAACGGCTTCATAAACCAGAGCTTCCGGCCCCCCTACCCTGTGCACCCGCACGGCCTTTGTCATGTCAGACTCTCCCTTGGCATTTCTCTTGCCTTTGGTTTCTGCGATTGAACGAAAGCCATCGAGGCCGCATTGTCAACTCGGCGGTCCGGCTAATCTATGGGGATCAATTAATTAACCGTCCTTATTGCGGTTTCGCTTCGCCAGTACGTTGAAGAGTTCGACCGCTGCCGAAAACGCAATGGCAAAATAGATATAGCCACGCGGGATATGAAATTTGAATCCGTCGGCGACGAGAGCGACGCCGATCAGCACCAAAAACGCCAGCGCCAGCATCTTGGTGGTCGGATGCTCCGACACGAATCTCGTGACCGGACCCGCCGATACATACATGATGATGATCGCAATGATGACCGCCGCGATCATAATCTCGAGATCCTGCGCCATGCCGATCGCGGTGATGATGGAATCCAGCGAAAACACCAGGTCGATGACGATGATCTGGATGACTACCCAGAAGAACGCGCCGGGCCGTGGCGCCGCATTGCCCGCTTCGTCGCGCGCTTCCACCTCGGCATGAATTTCGTGGGTCGCCTTCGCGATCAGGAATAGCCCGCCCCCGATCAGGATGATATCCCGCAACGAAAACCCAATATCCCTCACGACGATGAGGGGCTGCGTCAGGCCGATCAGCCACACCAGCAGGATGAGCAGCAGGATGCGGAATACCAGCGCCAGCGCCAGTCCGATCTGCCGCGCGCGTTTAGCCTGGCGCTCGGGAATTCGCGAGACGATGACCGACAGGAAAATGACGTTGTCGATGCCGAGAACGATTTCCAGCGCCGTCAACGTCAACAATGCCGCCCAGGCTTCCGGGCTCGCCCACAACTCGATCATGCGTTGAGCGATCTGACGAGCCGGATCGCCGCGTCGCATCCCACCATATAGACGGCGATCGCGCAAAGCGCGGCGGTGACAGCCATACTGACCTGGAAATCGTTTGTCAGCGCGACGATGACAAGCACGGTCCAGGCTCCGATCAGCGACAATGTCAGCCGGCGCAGGCGCACGACGCGGATCGGGTGAAGGACGTGGAACGGAACAAATGTCAGCACGATCAAAATGGCGACCCCAAAGCTGGACAATACCGGCGGCAAATGCAGCAGGAACAGATATAATGCCGCGATGTTCCACAATCCCGGAAAACCACGAAAATGATTGTCCGCGGCCTTCATGCGGCGATCCGAGAAATAAAGCGCGCCTGACACGGCGATACCCGCCCCCAACAGCGGCGCCGCCAGTGGCAGCAGCAGGCCACTTGCCGTGATGGCGTAGGCAGGCACAAAAACGTAGGTGACGAAATCGACCACGAGATCGAGTACTTCGCCGGACCAGTTCGGCTGCACGCGCGCGACGTCCAGCCGCCGCGCGAGCGGACCGTCCACGGCGTCGATCACGAGCGCCACGCCGAGCCACCAAAACATCGCTGCCCAGTGCTCGCGAACCGCTTCCAGGAGCGCGATCAGGGCAACGCCGGCCCCCGATGCCGTGAAGATGTGCACGGAAAACGCCGCCGCCCGGGCGCGCGGCGGTGCGGGGGAAAGTTCCGGCCGGTGTGCATGATCCATTTGACTGTGGTCGCCGATTTGAATTCCCGTACCGCGTGCTTCGCCCTCGATCGGGAATCAAATCGAAGGACGGCACCGGGATCCGATATTCGTCAGTGCTATCAGGAATCGCCTCGATTTGCACATTGCAGTTGCCACGCTTTTCCGCCCAATTCGATGGTAATAAGAAGGCGGTGATGGGCTTGAAAACGCCGCCGGGAACGTCGATGGTCCCGGAATGAACGATGCATCTGTCACCTACGACGCCGCCGTGGTCGGTGGCGGACCTGCCGGGCTGGCGGCGGCGATTGCGCTGGCGCAAGCCGGGGCGCGCACGGCGCTGATCGCCCGGCGCACGCCCTATGCCGACAACCGGACCACGGCCCTGTTGGGCGGTTCGGTCGATTTCCTGCAGGGACTGCAAGTGTGGCCGCGCTGCAAGGACAAGGCGGCCGAGTTGCATGTGATGCGCCTGGTCGACGACACCGGACGTCTGATTCGCGCTCCCGAGGTCCGGTTTTCCTGCGACGAGATCGGTCTCGACGCGTTTGGCTATAACATCGAGAACCACCTGCTGGTATCGGCCATGGAAGGACGCGCCGCCGAACTTTCCAACTTGACCCGGTTCGACGATGACGCTGCCGAGGTCACCCCCGACAACAATATTGTCAGGATTCGCCTCGGCCATGGCGGGTCGCTGTCGGCGCACCTTGCGGTCGGCGCAGACGGACGGCATTCGCTTTGCCGCGAGGCCGCCGGCATCTCCGTCAAGCGCCGCGAACTCGATCAGGCCGCGCTGACGTTCAACGTCGGTCATTCGCGACCGCACCGAAATGTCTCGACCGAGTTTCATACGCCGCAGGGACCTTGCGTATTCGTGCCGCTGCCCGGCGATCGATCGAGCGTGGTGTGGGTATCTGCACCGAAAGAGGCCGAACGGCTGATGGCGCTGAGCCACGAGGAACTGTCGGAGGCCACGGAAATCCAATCGCATTCCGTTCTGGGCCGTCTTCAGGTTGAGCCGGGACGCCATTTGTTTCCGCTGGCGATCGAGCAGCCCCGACAATTTGCGAAAGCCCGGATCGCCCTGGTCGGCGAGGCCGCCCATGTGTTGCCGCCGATCGGGGCGCAAGGCCTCAATATGGGTCTGCGCGACGCCGCCGATCTCGCCGATATCGTACGGGACGCGTTGGCCTCGGGTAAGGATCCCGGCGCGCCTGCGGTGCTCGACCGCTACGCTTCGGCACGGCGCGCTGACGTCGCGAGCCGGACGTTCGCCATCGATGTCGCCAACCGTTCATTGCTCAGCGCGTTGTTGCCGATGCAATCGCTTCGCGCCGCGGGCCTGCATCTGATCGGCTCGTTCGGACCGCTACGCCGCCTTGCCATGCGCGAGGGACTGGCGCCGTCGTGGCGGATTTCGCGGCCTGACTAGTTTTTGGAGCGTCTTCCTTGAGCGAACCGGCCCCCACCCCCGATAGAGTCCGAGGGCGTGCCTCGCTTGATAACGCTATCGTATGTTACGGAAACGTGAGCCGCCCGGTCTGAATGAACCACATCGCGGCGGTCAGCGTGATGACGGACGCGAAGGTTCCGATCAGCACGGCGACGGATGCGGGCTCGATCCAGCTGTCGTTCTGCCGGGCGATGACAAACACGTTCAGCGCCGGCGGCAGCGACGCCATCAGGACCGCGGTGGC
>JBAVEE010000195.1:0-3539 GCA_049587575.1 Bradyrhizobium sp. | reverse complement strand
GAGTTTTGTCAGGCGTCACGGTCTCTGGTCCGACGAGCAGCACGAGACGGCGACGCGCCTCAAACGCATCGTCGAAGAGCAAAAACTCGAAGTCGTCCGGCTGTCGTTCCCCGATCAGCACGGCATCCTGCGCGGCAAGACGCTGGTCGCGGCCGAAGCGCTGGCATCGCTGGAAAGCGGCTGCAGCATCACCACCACGATGTTCGCCAAGGACACCTCGCACAAGACCGTGTTTCCGGTGTTCACCTCCGGCGGCGGTTTCGGGATGCGGGAGATGGAAGGCGCCGCCGATGTGCTGATGGTACCCGATCCCACAAGCTTTCGCGTGCTGCCGTGGGCGCCGGCGACCGGCTGGCTGCTCTGCGATGTCCATTTTGCCGACGGGCGGCCGGTGCCGTTCGCAACCCGCCACCTCTACAGGTCGGTGCTCGATAAACTCGGCGAGCGAGGCTATGATTTCGTCGCCGGACTCGAGGTCGAATTCCACATCTTCAAGCTCGAAAACGCGAAGATGTCGCCGGAGCACGCCGGCCAGCCCGGTCAGCCGCCCGAGGTCAGCCTGCTCTCGCACGGCTATCAATATCTGACCGAGCAGCGCTACGATCAGATGGAGCCGGTGCTCGAGATTTTCAGGCGCGACATCCTCGCGCTCGGCCTGCCGCTGCGCTCGATCGAAGTCGAGTTCGGCCCGAGCCAGTGCGAATTCACTTTTCTGCCGACAAAGGGGCTCGAGCCAGCCGACACCATGGTGCTGTTCCGGAGCGCGGTGAAGCAAATTGCCCAGCGCCACGGCTATCATGCGACCTTCATGTGCCGCCCGAAACTCCCGAACGCATTCGCGTCCGGCTGGCATCTGCATCAGTCGATCGTCTCGCGCGCAGGCGGCGAGAACGCGTTCATGAACAAGGGCAGCGGCGAGGTATTGAGCGCGTTCGGCCGGCATTATCTCGCCGGACTGCTGCAGCACGCGCGCGCTTCGGCCGTGTTCACGACGCCGACCATCAACGGCTACAAGCGTTATCGTTCCTATTCGCTGGCGCCGGACCGCGCGATCTGGGGGAAGGACAATCGCGGCGTGATGGTGCGCGTGCTCGGTGGCCCCGACGATCCCGCGACGCGGCTGGAAAACCGCATCGGCGAGCCCGCCGCCAACCCCTATCTCTACATGGCCTCGCAGATCCTGTCGGGACTTGACGGCGTCGACCGCGCGCTCGATCCCGGCCCCTCCGCGGACACGCCGTATGAGACCAAGGCCGAGCTACTGCCGAAGACGCTGCGCGAAGCGGTGGACGCGCTCAAGGACGACGGCTTTTTCCGCGCCGCGCTCGGCGCGGGCTTCGTCGACTACTACACCCACATCAAGAACGCCGAAATCGAGCGCTTCCAGGCCGAGGTGTCGGACTGGGAACAGCGCGAATATTTCGAGATGTTTTGAGTTACTGTCATTGCGAGCCAACGGGTCGCGCGGACGCGCGCCCGATGACAGGCTCCGCGAAGCAATCCATGGTGCGGCATAGGAACTATGGACTGCTTCGTCGCTTCGCTCCTCGCAGTGACGGCGGAGTGCGCACCGCCCCTTAAATCCCCAGATACCGATGCTGCAGATCCGGCTCTGCGACCAACTGCGCCGACGTGCCGCTCCATACCGCCCGCCCGCGCTCGATGATGTAGTGCCGGTCGGCGATGCGGGTGAGGTTCTCGACGTTCTTGTCGATCACCAGCACCGATTGGCCGCGCGCCTTAAGCATCGACAGGCAGTTCCAGATTTCCTCGCGGATCAGGGGCGCCAGGCCTTCGGTGGCCTCGTCCAGGATCAACAGCCGCGGATTGGTCATCAGCGCGCGCCCCACCGCCAGCATCTGCTGCTCGCCGCCGGAAAGCTGATTGCCCATATTGTTGCCGCGCTCGGCAAGCCGCGGGAACAGCGCGTGGATCTTGTCCAGCGTCCAGGGATCGGCGCTGCCGAGGCGATCGGCGGAGGCCGCGACCAGATTTTCGCGCACGGTGAGGTTCGGAAAAATCTGGCGGCCCTCGGGGACGAGGCCGATGCCGAGTTGCGCGACACGAAACGAAGCGAGGCTGCGGACCTCGCGTCCAGCGAAGCGGATCGTGCCTGATCGCGCCGGCGTCAATCCCATGATGGAGCGGATCGTCGTGGTTTTGCCCATGCCGTTGCGGCCCATCAGGGCCACCATCTCGCCGGCACGGACCTGCAACGACATGCCGAACAGCACCTGGCTCAGGCCGTAGCAGGTCTCGATCCCATCAACTTCGAGCAGGGGCGCGGCGTCAGCCATGGCGGGTCACCACATGCTGGTCGCCGAGATAGGCGCGCTTGACTTCATCGTTGCTGCGGATCGCCGCTGGAACGTCCGACGCAATGACACGCCCGTAGACGAGAACGGTGATGCGGTCGGCGAGCGCGAACACCGCGTCCATGTCGTGCTCGACGAGGATAATGGTGACCTCCTTGCGCAGCTCCGCCAGAAGCTTGACCATGCGCGCCGATTCGGTGGCGCCGAGGCCCGCCATCGGCTCGTCGAGCAGCAGCAATTGCGGCCTGGTGGCGAGCGCAACCGCGAGTTCGAGCTCGCGCTGTTCGCCATGGCTCAATTTCGACACCACGACGTCGGCGCGATGTTCGAGCCCGACCCTGGCCAGAGCGGAGCGCGCCGCCTCGCGGAGCGGCTTTTCCTTGCGGGCATCGCCCCAGAAGCGAAACGAGTGACCGTTGCGGGCCTGCGCCGCCAGCGCGACATTGTCGGAAGCGGTGAAGTCCGGCAGCAGCGAGGTGATCTGGAAGGAGCGCGCCAGCCCGAGCTGGCTGCGCCGCCACGCCGGCAACTGGGTGATGTCCCGACCCGCAAAGCCGATGGTGCCGGCGCTCGGACGCAATTGTCCCGTCAATTGACTGATCAGCGTGGTCTTGCCGGCGCCGTTCGGCCCGATGATCGCGTGCAATTCGCCGCGGATGACATCGAGCGAGAGCTTGTCGGTCGCGACGATCCCGCCGAACCGCCGGACCAGATCTTCAACGCGAAGCAATGGTTCAGCCACGGGTGAGCCTCCCGACCAGCCCCATGATGCCACCGCGTCCGAACAGCACGATCAGCAGCAGCAGCGGGCCCATGATGAGCGCCCAGTATTCCGTGACCTGCGACAGGAACTCTTCCAGCACGAGATAGACGATCGCGCCCAGCACCGGACCGAACAGCGAGCCCATGCCGCCGAGGATGACCATCACCATCAGATCGCCGGACCGGGTCCAGTACATCACCGCCGGGCTGATGAAGTCGGTGTTGTTGGCGAGCAGCGCGCCGGAGAGGCCGCACATGGTGCCCGCGATGACAAAACAGACCAGCCGGTAGCGGGTGACGGGAAAGCCGATCGCCTGCATGCGCTGCTCGTTGGAGCGCAGTCCCTGGACCACCATGCCGAAACGCGAATTGACGATGCGCCAGACCAGATAAATCCCGCCGAGCAGGCAGCCGACGCAGAGATAGTAGAACTGGACGCGGCTCGACAGGTTGACCAGTCCG
>JBAVEE010000194.1:0-5286 GCA_049587575.1 Bradyrhizobium sp. | reverse complement strand
GGGTCAGCTTGAACCACGCCCGGGCGAACGCGTCCGCGAACTGATCCGGATGCTCGTAGAAGCGCCTGGAAATCTTTTCGTACGCAGGATCGAACCGCAGGGAGAGGTCGGTGGTCAGCATGGCAGGCGCGATGCGCTTCGAGCGGTCGTGGGCATCCGGCACCGTACCGGCGCCCGCGCCATGCTTCGGTTTCCACTGATGCGCACCGGCCGGGCTCTTGGTCAGTTCCCATTCATAGCCGAACAGGTTCCAGAAGAAGTTGTTGCTCCACTTCGTTGGCGTCGTGGTCCAGACGACTTCCAGCCCGCTGCCGATCGTGTCGCCGCCTTTGCCGCTGCCATAGGCGTTTTTCCAGCCGAGGCCCTGCTGCTCGATGCTGGCGGCTTCCGGCTCCGGGCCCACCAGCGCCGCGTCGCCAGCGCCGTGGGTCTTGCCGAAGGTGTGACCCCCAGCAATCAGCGCGACCGTTTCTTCGTCGTTCATCGCCATGCGCGCGAACGTCTCGCGAATATCCTTGGCCGCCGCGAGCGGATCCGGGTTGCCGTTCGGCCCTTCCGGATTGACGTAGATCAGACCCATTTGCACGGCGGCGAGAGGATTCTGGAGATCGCGGTCGCCGCTGTAGCGCTCGTCCGCCAGCCATTTGCCTTCGGAGCCCCAGTAGATGTCCTCTTCGGGCTCCCAGACATCAGCGCGCCCGCCACCGAAACCGAACGTCTTGAAGCCCATCGACTCGAGGGCGACGTTGCCGGCGAGAATCATGAGGTCGGCCCACGAGATCTTGTTGCCGTACTTCTGCTTGATCGGCCACAGCAACCTGCGCGCCTTGTCGAGGTTCACGTTGTCCGGCCAGCTGTTGAGAGGCGCGAAACGCTGCTGCCCGGCTCCGGCGCCGCCGCGGCCGTCGCCGATGCGGTAGGTGCCGGCGCTGTGCCACGCCATCCGAATGAACAGGGGCCCGTAGTGGCCAAAGTCGGCCGGCCACCACTCCTGCGAGTCCGTCATCAGCGCGTAGAGGTCCCTCTTCAGTGCCTCAATGTCGAGTTTCTTGAACTCCTCCGCGTAGTCGAACGCCTCGCCCATCGGATTGGACAGGGGGGAGTGCTGATGGAGAACCTGAAGGTTCAGCTGGTTCGGCCACCAATCGCGGTTGGCCCTGGCGGCAGTCGTGTGCACGACCGGGCACTTGCCCGCGCTATCGTCTGTCTTTGCGTCCATGTTTGTCTCCGATCGTGTTCTGGGAGCGCATTTGAGCAAGGGGGAATCTGGAGACGCCTTGGCCCGGAACAAGGGCGTTCGCCCTGATCGCGGGCGCCGCTTGTCAAATCCGCTGGGCGCTCACCTTGGAAGAAGTCTGACATAAGGTCCAGTCGAATTGTGTTTGGCTCTCGATCAGTTTATCTGATGAAGATGATCACGCTTCGACAGCTTCGGTATCTTTCGGCGCTGGCCAGGCACGGCCATTTTGGCCGCGCGGCCGAGGCCTGCGCCGTGACCCAGCCCGCACTGTCGATGCAGATACGCGACCTTGAGCGCAAACTCGGCGTTGCGGTGGTGGAGCGGCGTCCCGGCGATGTGATGCTGACCGATGTCGGCCGCGAGATCGCCCGCCGCGGCGAAGATCTGCTCGCGGCTTCCCGCGATCTTGTCGATTTCGCCCGCCATCGCAGTGGCTTGCTGACCGGGCGGCTGACGCTGGGGATGATTCCGTCGCTTGCGCCCTATGTGCTGCCGCGAATTCTCCCGGTGCTGCAAACCCGGTTCCCGGAATTGCGACTGGAACTGCGGGAAACTCAGACCAGGCAACTTGTCGAGGATATCAAGACCGGCGCGCTGGACGTCGCGTTGCTCGCCTTGCCGGTGGGCGAACCGGACCTCGATATGATCGAACTATTCGAGGACCTGTTTTTGCTTGCCGTTCCGTCGGACGATCCGCGCGTGGAAACCCAACCGGTTGCCGTGGACGATATCGATCAAACCCGGCTGATTCTTCTCGAGGAAGGCCACTGCCTGCGCGATCAGGCACTTGCTTTTTGCGCGACGGCAGCGCGCAGCCGCAGCCATAGCGCCGGCGGCGCGGCGTTCGGCGCCAGCAGTCTCGCGACGGTCATGCAGATGGTCGCCAACGGCTATGGCATCACGCTGATTCCGCAGATCGCGGCGGATGTCGAGCGGCGCGATGGCAGGGTGAAATTCCTGCGCCTGGAAGATCCGCAGCCCGGCCGCAGCATCGGACTTGTGTTCCGCCGTTCCTCGCCGCGCAAGGCGGATTTTGCGGCGCTGGGCGAGTTGGTGAAGCACGGCCTCGATATGCCGCCGGTGAAGACAGCGAACAACAAGCCGCGCTGATGGGCCATCGCAAACAGCCAAACAAAAAGGGCGGCTTAAAAAGCCGCCCTTCGCTGTTCTGGATTGCCGTAGCGGTTACTCGCCGGCGGCTTCCCGCGGGGCTTCCGTCTTCTGCTTGGCCTCGAGGTCCTCGCCCGTCACCTGGTCGACGGCCTTCATCGACAAGCGCGTCTTGCCGCGATCGTCGAAGCCGAGCAGCTTGACCTTGACCTTGTCGCCTTCCTTGACGACATCGGAGGTCTTCTGGACGCGGTTGGCGGCGAGCTGGCTGATGTGAACGAGGCCGTCCTTGGCGCCGAAGAAGTTCACGAAGGCGCCGAACTCCATCACCTTGACCACGGTACCGTCATAGATCGCGTTGAGCTCAGGGTCCGACGCGATCGACTTGATCCACTTGATCGCGGCCTTGATCGATTCGCCGTCGGCGGAAGCCACCTTCACGGTGCCGTCGTCGTCGATGTTGACCTTGGCCCCGGTCTTCTCGACGATCTCGCGGATCACCTTGCCGCCGGTGCCGATCACTTCACGGATCTTGTCGGTCGGAATCTTGAAGGTTTCGATGCGCGGTGCGTATTCGCCGAGTTCGGCGCGCGCAGCGGTCAGCGCCTTGGACATCTCGCCGAGGATGTGGATGCGTCCTTCCTTGGCCTGGCCGAGGGCGACCTTCATGATCTCCTCGGTAATGCCGGAGATCTTGATGTCCATCTGCAGCGAGGTGATGCCGGCGTCGGTGCCCGCCACCTTGAAGTCCATGTCGCCGAGATGATCCTCGTCGCCGAGAATGTCCGACAGCACGGCAAAGCGCGCGCCTTCCAGAATGAGGCCCATGGCGATACCGGCGGTCGGCCGCTTCAGCGGAACGCCCGCATCCATCAGCGCAAGCGAAGCGCCGCAGACCGAGGCCATCGAAGACGATCCGTTCGACTCGGTGATCTCGGAGACCACGCGCACCGTGTAGGGGAATTCGTGGTGCGGCGGCAATACGGGGTGGATCGCGCGCCAGGCGAGCTTGCCGTGGCCGATTTCACGCCGCTTGGTGCCGCCCATGCGTCCGGTTTCGCCGACCGAATAGGGAGGGAAGTTGTAGTGCAGCAGGAACTGCTCCTTGTAGGTGCCCGACAAGGAATCGATGTACTGCTCGTCTTCGCCGGTGCCGAGCGTGGTCACCACCATCGCCTGGGTTTCGCCGCGGGTGAACAGCGCCGAACCGTGGGCGCGGGGCAATACGCCGACTTCGGCGACGATGTTGCGGACGGTCTTGGAATCGCGGCCGTCGATGCGCTTGCCGGTATCGAGAATGTTCCAGCGAACGATCTTGGCCTCCACCTCCTTGAACACGCCGGCGATGCGCAGCTTGTCGTATTTCGGCTCCTGGCCTTCCGGGAAATAGTGCGCCATCACCTTTTCCTTGGCCTTGCCGACCGCGGCGTAGCGGTCCTGCTTGACCGGGATGGCGTAGGCTGCGCGCAGATCGGCTTCGATCAGCCCGAGGATTTCCTTTTCCAGGGCGCTTTCGTCGGCGACCTGAACCTCGCGCGGTTCTTTCGCGGCTTTCTCGGCGAGTTCGATGATCGCGTTGACCACCGGCTGGAAGTGCCGGTGTCCGAACATCACCGCGCCGAGCATGATGTCTTCGTTGAGTTCCTTGGCTTCCGACTCCACCATCAGCACGGCGTCGGCGGTGCCGGCGACGACGAGATCGAGCTGGGTTTCGACCATTTCGTCGAGCGTCGGGTTGAGCACATATTCGTCATTGATGATGCCGACGCGAGCAGCGCCAATCGGGCCCTTGAAGGGCGCGCCGGAGATGGTCAGCGCCGCCGAGGCGGCCACGACGGCCAGAACGTCGGGATCGTTCTCCATGTCGTGCGACAGCACGGTGACGACGATCTGGGTTTCGTTGCGCCAGCCATCCACGAACAGCGGTCGGACCGGCCGGTCGATCAGGCGGGAGACCAGCGTCTCCTTCTCGGTGGGCCGGCCTTCGCGTTTGAAATAGCCGCCGGGAATGCGGCCCGCGGCATAGGTCTTTTCGATGTAGTCGACGGTCAGCGGCAGGAAGTCGACGCCCTCGCGGGGCGTCTTGGCGGCGACGACGGTGGCGAGCACCACGGTCTCGCCATAGGTTGCCAGGACGGCGCCGTCGGCCTGACGGGCGATCTTTCCGGTTTCAAGCCTGAGGGGACGCCCACCCCAGTCGATCTCGACTGAATGAATATTGAACATTGTGGTCTTCTTTCATGGGTTCACGAAAGCAGGGGCGCCCGAAACGCAAAGACCATGCGCAAGATTGCGAGATGTTGAGCGCATTGCGCGATCAGCATCCAGCGATCCTGCCATGGTCTTTATGTTTTGAATGGCGTCCATCCTTCCGATGGTACGGGCACCTTGCCCGTTACACCCAGCCGCCGGATTGCGACTGGATACGCCGCGCGGACGTTAAAGAGTCCGCGCGCAAAAACGCGCGTGAGATGCGCGCGTGAATTGTACTCAGCGGCGAATGTTGTGCTTTTCGAGCAGCGCCTTGTAGCGCGCCTCGTCCTTCCGCTTGATGTAATCGAGCAGCGAACGGCGCGTTGCGACCATTTTCAAAAGCCCGCGGCGTGAATGGTTGTCTTTCACGTGGGATTTGAAATGCCCGGTGAGGTTGTTGATGCGTTCCGACAGGATCGCGACCTGGACCTCGGGCGAGCCGGTATCGCCGGCCTTGTTGGCATTCGTCTTGATGACTTCCGCTTTACGTTCGGCGGTAATCGACATCGTCAAACACTTTCGTTGTTGCGAGCCGGACTGGCAGTCAGTCCGTTCAGGTTGAACACGCGCTTGGGGATGAGTTCGCCATTGCCAATTTCGGCGAGGGCCAGAAGCCGGCCTGCCACCGTGACATAGACTGTGCCGCTACAATTGGGCGCATCCCGTCCGCGCAACAAAACGGC
>JBAVEE010000193.1:0-2728 GCA_049587575.1 Bradyrhizobium sp. | reverse complement strand
AGCCGCTGGGCCGAGACCGCGCTCAAGAACGGCGACGAGATCGAGATCATCACGCCGCGGCAGGGAGGATGAGATGAATGTCATGCGCGCGAACTCTCTCCCCACGTCGTCCCTGCGAAAGCAGGGACCCATAACCACCGGCGCTCGTTGTTACCGAAGCCGTCTCCCCTCGTGCCCGATTGAGACGACACGGCGTGTGGGTCCCCGCGTCCGCGGGGACGACGATCGATTTGTTGGGATACAAGAATCATGCTGAAACTCTACGACCGCGAATTCACCTCGCGCCTCTTGATCGGCAGCGCGCTGTATCCGTCGCCGGCGATCATGCAGGGCGCGATCCGCGCCTCCGGCGCCGGGTCTCAACCGTCATCGCCCGGCTTGACCGGGCGATCCAGTACGCCGCGGCCTATCGATTCGATCTCAGCGTCTCTGGAATACTGGATCCCCGCTTTCGCGGGGATGACAATTTCGGTGTGCGGGACAAGGAGCGCGCCACCAGCCTTGTCATTCCGGGGCGCGCGTCAGCGCGAACCCGGAATCTCGCGCCGCAACTTCGAGATTCCGGATCGCTCCGCTGCGCGGACCGTCCGGAATGACGGGGAAAATCTGCCATGCTGAAACTCTACGACCGCGACTTCGCCTCGCGCCTCTTGATCGGCAGCGCGCTGTATCCGTCGCCGGCGATCATGCAGGGCGCGATCCGCGCCTCCGGCGCCGGGATCGTCACGGTGTCGCTGCGGCGCGAATCCGCCGGCGGCAAGACCGGCGACGCGTTCTGGTCGCTGATCCGCGAGCTCGATGTCACGGTGCTGCCCAACACCGCCGGCTGCCGCAGCGTGCGCGAGGCGGTGACCACCGCGAAACTTGCGCGCGAACTGTTCGGCACCAACTGGATCAAGCTGGAAGTGATCGCCGACAACGACACGCTGCAGCCGGACGTGGTCGGCCTGGTCGAAGCCGCGGACATCCTGATCAAGGACGGCTTTGCGGTGTTTCCCTATTGCACCGAGGATCTCTCCGTCGCGATGCGGCTGGTCGACGCCGGCTGCAGGGTGGTGATGCCGTGGGCGGCGCCGATCGGCAGCGCCAGGGGCATCGTCAATCCCGACGCGCTGAAACTGCTGCGCGACCGCCTGCCCGACGTGACGCTGGTGGTCGATGCCGGGTTAGGGGCGCCGAGCCACGCCGCGCAGGCGCTCGAGCTCGGCTATGACGCCGTGCTGCTCAACACCGCGATCGCCAAAGCCGCCGATCCGGTCGCGATGGCGAAAGCCTTTCGCGGCGGCGTCGAGGCCGGCCGTGCCGCCTTCGAGGCCGGCCTGATGGAAGCCCGCGATTTCGCCTCCCCTTCAACCCCTGTCGTTGGGACCCCGTTCTGGCATGCCGTATCCTGATCGATTTTATCCCGTCGTCGACAGCGTCGCCTGGGTGGCGCGGCTGGCGCTGCTCGGCGTCGGCACGATCCAGTTGCGCGCCAAGAACCTCGGCGATTCCGATGCCCTGCAGACGGTGAAGGACGCGCTCGAGGTCATCAAGGGCACGCCCGCAAAGCTCGTGGTCAACGATTACTGGCGCGCGGCGATCAGGGCCGGCGCCAAGCATCTGCATCTCGGCCAGGAGGATCTGGCGGAGCTTACCGACGCCGACCTCAAGGCGATCCGCGACGCCGGCCTGACGCTCGGCCTCTCCACCCACGACGACGCGGAACTGGAAACCGCGTTGCGCGCCAGGCCGGATTACATCGCGCTGGGGCCGATCTTTCCGACCACGCTGAAGTCGATGCGGTTCGCGCCGCAGGGCATCCCGAAGATCGGCGAATGGAAGAAGCGCATCGGCGGGATTCCGCTGGTCGCGATCGGCGGCATCAAGCTCGAACAGGCGCGCGAGATCTACGCGGCCGGCGCCGACTCGATCGCGGTGGTCAGCGACGTCACGCAACACCCCGACCCCGACGCGCGGGTGCGCGCCTGGCTCGGACAGGTCGCGGAGGCCGCATGATGATGAAGATGAAAGAGACTATCCACCGCGTGAAAACGCGCGAGCACCCTCCCGTCATTCCGGGATGGTGCGTCAGCACCAGACCCGGAATCTCGAGGTTCCGGGTTCGATGCTTCGCATCGCCCCGGAACGACGGGACCGAACAACAGAAATTCACAAGGAGGATCCCATGAACATTCGCTCCAACCCGGACACCACGCTGCCCGCCGTCACCACCGGTCCGCTGCCCTCGTCGCGCAAGATCTTCGTCACGCCGGACGAGGCGCCCGATCTGCGCGTGCCCCTGCGCGAGATCATCCTGAGCGAAGGCGCCGGCGAGCCGAATTTGCCGGTGTACGACACCTCCGGCCCCTACACCGATCCGAGCGTGACCATCGACGTCAACAAGGGATTGCCGCGCCTTCGCACCGCCTGGGTTCTCGAACGCGGCGGTGTGGAAGAGTACGAGGGCCGCGAGATCAAGCCGGAAGACAACGGCAATGTCGGCGCGGCGCATGCGGCGAAATCGTTCACCGCCCATCACAGGCCGCTGCGCGGTCTTTCCGTTCCCTCTCCCCTTGTGGGGGAGGGAAAGGGAGGGGGGTCCACGCGGGCGGTGTCGGCTGGGGCCACCCCCCTCCCAAACCCTCCCCCACAAGGGGGGAGGGAGCAGACCTCCGCCAGCGGCAATCCGCCGATGATCACCCAGCTTGAATTCGCCCGCGCCGGGATCATCACCAACGAGATGATC
>JBAVEE010000192.1:0-2285 GCA_049587575.1 Bradyrhizobium sp. | reverse complement strand
ACCGATCGATAATCGTTTCGTCATGCGTGACGCAGATGTAGTCCAGCAACTCGACGGCGCGCGCGAGCGCTGCTCGCAGAACCCAGTCCCGCGAGCTGGAGCACCACTGCGAAATTATCCGTGGCGTCGAGGAACGGCAGCAGATTGGGATACTGGAAAATGAGCCCGATCTTGTCGAGCCGCAGCCGGCGCAAGTCGCCTTTCAGCCAGCGATCGTCATAAGCGATTTCGCCATCGAGCGTGATACGCTTGGCGCTTGGCGCTCGGCTCCATAATGCAGGCGATGCAGTTGAGGAGCGTCATCTCGCCCGAACCGCTCGGGCCCATCAGTCCGACGACTTGGCGTTGCGCAATTCCGCCTGGCCGAGTCCGCGGAAGTCATGATCGAGCGCTGCGACCGCGCGCTTTATCAGGCGAAGCGATCCGGCCGCAATCGCACGATCATTCGTGTCCAGCTTTCGGCGTCTCCGGATCCCGCTTCAGTGCTCGTACACGAGTCGCGCCCGGATCGTGCCGTCGAGCGCGCGAATTCCGTCGAGAAGATCCCGGCTGTCGTGTCCGGCCATGTCCGCATCGAGCACGACGTAGCCGACTTCGCGGTCGGTCTCCAGATATTGTGCGACAATGTTGATGTCGCGCTGCAGGAACACCTCGTTCAACCGCCTGAGCATGCCGGGCACGTTGCGGTGAACGTGGCTGAAGCGGGTGCCGAGCGAATGTGCCTGCAACTGGACCTGCGGGAAATTCACGGCGCCCATGGTGGAGCCGCCGCTGAAATAATCGAGCATCTTCCGGGCCACTTCCCTGCCGATACGGTCCTGCGCCTCCTCGGTCGAACCGCCGATGTGAGGGGTCAGGATCACGTTCTTCAGACCCTGCAGGGGGCTTTGAAAGCGATCCGAATTCGACGACGGTTCGGTCGGAAAAACATCGATCGCGGCCCCGGCGACATGACCGTCGCGAAGCGCTTTCGCCAGCGCATCGAGATCGACGACCGTTCCGCGGCTGTTGTTGATCAGGAAGGAACCCGGTTTCATCAACCGCAGTTCGGCCTCTCCGATCATGCCGGCGGTCGCCGGCGTCTCCGGAACATGCAGGCTGACGATGTCGCTCTGGGCCAAAAGTTCCTGCAGGGTCTCGACCGGCTCGGTGTTGCCGTGCCGAAGCCTGTCGGTGTGATCGAAGAAAATCACCTTCATGCCCATCGCTTCCGCAAGCATCGACAGCTGCGATCCGATATTGCCGTAGCCGACGATGCCAAGGGTGCGGCCGCGCACCTCGTGGCTGTCCGTTGCGGACTTGTCCCACGCGCCTTCGTGAGCGGCCATCGAGCGGGGAAAGATCCGTCGAAGCAGCATGACGATTTCGCCGATCACCAGTTCCGCGACGCTGCGGGTATTCGAGAATGGCGCGTTGAAGACCGGAATGCCGCGCCGGCGGGCGGCGTCCAGATCGACCTGATTGGTCCCGACACTGAAACATCCCACGACGGTCAACCGGTCCGCATCGGCCAAAATATCGCCGGTCAGCTGGGTCCGGGAACGAATGCCGAGCAGTTCGACGCCCTTGATGGCCTCGCGCAGCGCGCCGGCTTCCAGGGCCTTGGGCAGGCGTTCGACGCTGATATTTTTCGAATTCAAGAACAATTCGACGGCGCTGTCGTTCACGCCCTCAAGCAGAAGGGCCTTGGCCTTCTGCTCCGGCTGCGAAGGATGGGTCGGCATTTCATCTCCATGGATCATCGGTGAGCGGGCCACTCCCCGCGATCATTTCAAGCGGATCCATGCCGCATCACGCGATGCATGCCGGGACATCCCTGGCGGCAGGAAGCGTTCGCGGCGCCTACCAGCCCCATCTCCTGTATCCCCATCCGCCATAGTATCCGCCGTACGGCCCGTAGCCATAATAGGGCCGGAAGCCATAGTAGGGACGGTAGCCATAATAAACCGGCGGCCCAACCACTTCCACGTCCTCGTCATAGACCTGCGGAACGAACCGCGCTCTGCGCGCCGGCGCCATACCGAGATTGCGGGCGATGGCATAGCCGTTCTGACCATCCAGGGAAGCCTCGCACCAACCGTTGGTGCACTTGCCGACCTCGACCGAGGTTCCCTTCGGAATAATCGTCAGGACCGGGCTGTCCGTGCCGGGCGATTTCCGCAGATTGGTCTCTGCGGTGGTGGCGATCGGCTTGGCCGTCGCGCCAAACGCTGTCACGAGGGTGAAGATGGCGGCCGATGCCGCGATCCGTAAAAAGCTCATGGCTCTCCTCTTGATTTCCTTCT
>JBAVEE010000191.1:0-3496 GCA_049587575.1 Bradyrhizobium sp. | reverse complement strand
GGCGCAGGCAGATCGCGGCAACGCTGTCCGGCGGCGAACAGCAAATGCTGGCGATGGGCCGCGCCCTGATGGGCGCACCGAAGCTGTTGATGCTGGACGAGCCGAGCCTGGGGCTGGCGCCGATCATCGTCGCCGACATCTTCCGCATCGTGGGCGAGTTGCGCGCAAGCGGCGTGTCGGTGCTGCTGGTGGAGCAGAACGCGCAGGCCGTGCTGCAAATCGCCGACCGCGCCTATGTGATGGAGCTCGGCGAATTCATTTTGGATGGAGCGGCGAAGGATATTGCGGCCAACGCGCGCGTCGCGGCGAGCTATCTCGGATTCGCGCATGAGGGTGCGAGCGGGATTTAGTCTGGCGACAAGCCGTCATGCCCCGCGAAGGCGGGGCATCCGGTAATCCGTGAATTCGAAGCCAGCTCTCCGGCGTCGCGCGTACTGGATCATCCGCCTTCGCGGATGATGACGTCCGGCGGCATTCGGAGATTCAGCCCCTCACTTTACCAGCACGTATTTGCCGTTTTTCACCGTCAGGAGGATGCGCGAGCGGTCGTCGAGGCCGTAGCGGTCCTTTTCGGTGAAGTTATAGACGCCCTGGCTGGCGGCGATGTCGTGCTCGCTGAGCAGGGCCTGACGGATCGCCTCGCGGAATTCCGGCGTGCCCGGCTTCGCCTTCTTGAGCGCGACCGGAACGACGCGTTCGAGCACCAGAAACGCGTCGTAGGAATGCCCGGCAAACTGGCTGCGGCTGTTGGCGCCGTATTTGGCCTCGTAGGCCTTGTCGAGCGCAAGGCCCGGCTTCTTGGTCAGCGCGCTGTCGGGCTGGTCCTCGGGATCCATCACCGGTCCCGACGCCATGATCACGCCTTCGGCCGCAGGTCCCGCGATCCGGATGAAATCCATGCTGGCGGCGCCATGGGTCTGGTAGATCAGGCCCTTGTAGCCGCGCTCGCGCAGCGCGGTCTGCGGCAAGGCCGCCGCGGTACCGGACGCGCCAATCAGGATGGCATCGGGATTGGCGGCGACCAGCTTCAGCACCTGTCCCGCGACCGAGGTATCCGGCCGCGCAAAGCGCTCTTCATCGACCAGCGTCATGCCCATCGGCACGCCTTGCTTCTTGAAGTCGTTGAACCAGAGGTCGCCATAGGAATCGGAGTAGCCGATATAGCCGACGGTTTTGACGTTATGGGCCTTCATGTGCTGGTACAGCACCTTGCCCATGATCGGGATCGGCTGCGGCATCGACACCGACCATTTCGCGCGCTCCGGCGTGATCGGGAACGGCGCCAGACCGATATGGGGGATGCCGGCCTCGTTGGCGACGTTGGACACGGCGATGGTCGGCGGCGTCGTCGACGATCCCATGATGACGTCGGCCTTGGATTCGGTAACAAAGCGCCGCGCATTGGTGGTGGCATTTGTCGGATCGCCGCCGTCGTCGAGAACGATGACCTTGAGTGGCACGCCGCCAATTTCCTTCGGCACGAATTCGAGCGCGTTGCGCTCGGGGATGCCGAGCGCCGCCGCAGGCCCGGTGGTCGTCAGCGTGATGCCGATGGTGATTTCGCTGGTTTGCGCGGTTGCTGGCAGCGCCGGCAGCGCGAGTGCCGCCACGACGGCGGCGGACAGACGGAGCTTTTTCATGCATTCCTCCCGTGGATGTTGTTCTTGGTCTAACCAAAAATTGGCGGACAATTCAGCCCCTTCTTTAGGTCATGCGCCGGCCGGGCTCAGCCGTGCATGAATTTCGCAATGATCTCCTGCGGCACCGCCGCTGATTTCAGCCGCCCGGGATCGTCCGGATGACGTCCGACCAGCACGCGGGTCTCGAATGCCTCGATCGCCAGCGCCTCGCCCTTGAACACCTTGTGGGTGACCTCGAAGCTCGATCGCTTGAAACTCTCGACCCGGCTTTCGATGGTGATCCA
This sequence comes from Bradyrhizobium sp., assembly GCA_049587575.1. Lineage (GTDB taxonomy): Bacteria > Pseudomonadota > Alphaproteobacteria > Rhizobiales > Xanthobacteraceae > Bradyrhizobium. The sequence continues at coordinate 1,572 of JBAVEE010000191.1, read as the reverse complement.
GTCGCCGTGGGTCGAGGCGATATGGAACTTGGCCCGCGTATCGACCATGGGAATGCCGACCAGGCCGTATTTCCTGACGATGTCCTGCTTGGAGAAGCCGGCGGCTTCGAACAGGATCGAGGTCGAGTCGTCGAACATCTCGAAGTAGCGCGGGTAATAGACGATGTTGGCGGGATCGCAATCGCCCCACTGGATCTGCACGTCCCTGCGGTTGACGAACATCGTTTCACCCGACCCTGATATTGCCACAACGGCAGCGGGCTCCCTCTCCCCTTGGGAGAAGTGAAGAAGCGGCACGCTGCATTTTTATTCTCACGAATCGGTCTTAGCGCGGCGCCATGCGAAGCGAGGCGTCGAGCCGCACCACTTCACCGTTCAAATAGGGGTTGTCGACCATGTGCAGCACCAGCGAGGCAAACTCGTCGGCATGACCGAGCCGGTGCGGAAACGGAATCGCCGCGGCGAGCGAGTCCTGCGCCTCCTGCGGCAGACCGGCCAGAAGCGGCGTCAGGAACAGCCCCGGCGCGATCGCCAGCACGCGAATGCCGAACTGCGACAGTTCGCGGGCGATCGGCAGCGTCATCGCGACGATGCCGCCCTTCGATGCCGAATAGGCCGACTGCCCGATCTGGCCGTCATAGGCGGCGATCGACGCCGTGGAGATCACCACGCCACGCTCGCCTGTCGAAAGCGGCTCCAGCTTCGACATTTCCGCGGTCGCAAGCCGCAGCATGTTGAACGAGCCGATCAGGTTGACCCTGATCACCTTGTCGAATTCGGCAAGCGGCATCGGTCCGTCGCGGCCGATCACCCGCTTGGCGACACCAATGCCGGCGCAATTCACCAGCACCCGCGCCGGGCCATGGGTCTTGGCGGCGGCGGCGACGGCGGCCTCCGCCGAGGCCGCATCGGAGACGTCGCAGATCACAGCCACACCGCCAATCTCGGCGGCGACGGTTTCGGCGAGCCTGGCGTTGAGGTCGCACACGGCAACCCTGGCGCCCTGCGCGGCGAGCCTGCGCGCGGTGGCGGCCCCCAATCCCGATGCCCCGCCGGTGACGATGGCGGCCTGATCCTTCAACTGCATGGTTTCCTCCTGAAAGCGAATGGTTCGTCGGTTTAAGGCGTTATCACGTCCGCGGCCGGCGTTGGCGAATAAAGCTTCTCGATCAGGTGGCTGCGATGCTCCAGCACCGCGCGCTGATTGACCGACCCCTTGTCGGTGACTTCGCCGCGATCGATCGACAGCGGCGCATCGAGAAGAAGCGCGCGCGTGATCCGCGTCGACGAGCCCGTCGAGGTCGCTACAAATCCTGCAAACCGCTGGCGAAAAGCCTCGCGGATCAGGGGATCGCCGGCGACAGCCGCAAGGTCATCGAACGGAAGCGTCGGGTTGATCAGACGGCAGCCGTCGAGATCGAGCACGACTAGCGCCGACACCTCGTCGCGGTTGATGCCGGCGATTACGACATCGCGGACCAGCGGCGCGCAGGCAGCGATAAAGCGCGCGCGGAGCGGGCCGACGCTGACCCAGGTGCCGCTGGCCAGCTTGAAGTCTTCGGCGATGCGGCC
>JBAVEE010000190.1:0-1874 GCA_049587575.1 Bradyrhizobium sp. | reverse complement strand
GATTCACCATGTCGGAGAGGGTGAGGCCGGCACCGAATATGACCCCGGCCAGAAGCGAAAAAATCAGGGACATGCGGCTGCCTAGATCACGTGACGGACAATGAAAACGGTTGCCGCGGCTGTGGCGATGAAAGCCACCGTCGCAACGACCGAACGCATCGAAAACCGGGCCAGTCCACAAATGCCGTGACCGCTGGTGCAGCCGGACCCGACGATCGATCCAAAGCCTACGATGAAACCTGCGATCACCGTCGTCGGCACGGTCGCCGGAAAATCCATGCCGCTCCAATCCTTCAGGCCGACCGCCGTGACCAGCAGCGCGCCCAAAGGTAACCCCAATATGAAGGCCAAGCGCCACGACCGGCCAGCTACGTCATTGCCGATCATGGCGTTCAGGACGATACCGCACACACCGGCGATACGGCCGAGGGTCAGCATCAGAGCGATCGCCGAGAGGCCAATAAAAGCCCCGCCGACAAGGCCCGAAACCGGAGCAAAGCTCGTCATGGTATCCTGTTTCGCTGGGTCATCTGCTCTGACGGGATAACGGGATCTTCCTGTCGGAACACTCAAAAAAACCAGGGGAAATGCGCAAGCCGGCAAAGCGCACAATGTCCGCGATTTGTCAAAACAGCCGGTCGCAGGTTTACGCGCACGCCACTTGAGAAAACTTGAATCCGCTAGCTGTGAAATTTCAGCCCGTCGACGATCTTGTCGATCACCTTGCGATCGGCGCGCATGGCAAGGCCCACGAGATTGAGTTCGGCGCGGATCACGGCTCTCACCGTTTCGCGGTTGGCGGCATCGTGCGTGGTTTTGAACATATCCTCGGTATAGACCGCGGGCGTGACGTTTCGCGCCAGCGCCCGTTCCAGCGCGCGGGTCAGCCCAGCACGGTCGGCGCCATAGATCAGGATCGGTTGGCCGATCAGCGACAGGTATCGCGTGCCCGAGCCGTCCTGGTAAGCTTCGCCGACGCATTCCGGAAATGCGGCCGTGATGCCGCTACTCAGAAACGCCGCGACGTTCAGCTTCTGCCACGCTTCCAGGTCGGTCCGGATCACGATCGCGATCTTGGTATCGAATTGCATGAGCACTATTCCAGTGTCATTCGGGGGGACGTCCAACGGATCCATCGCAAACCGCGGCCTGATCACGGGCACCGACGTGCCCCCGGAATCTTGCGGCTAATCATAAGCATCCATGCCAGCGACACCATGTTACTTTGCATGGGGTTGTTTTCGAAATTTTGAGGTTCGGAGCGGAGCCTGTCATCGGGCGCGCATTCGCGCGACCCGTTGGCGCCGCCCCGGAATGACGAGCCCTACCCCCTGGCGTCGCAGGCCCAGGCGCGGATCACGCATTCCTTGCCGCCGAACTCGTAGCACTTGCGCGTCGCGGCGTTGAGCGAGCTCGATATCTTCGGTTTGACGGCGTAGCCGTGAGCGCCGCAGGGATTGGTCATGTCGACCGCGAAAGCGGCGCAGGCGCGCTTCATGGTCAAAGTGGTGGGACAGTCGCCCTTGCATTGCTTGCGCGCCGCGGCCAGCGCCACGTTCTCGGCCGGATAGTCATAGGCCTGGCCATAGGCGCCGCATTTTCCGATCGCGAAGGCGCCTGCCGCCCAGCTTTCCGTGACCAGGTGCGATCCGCCGAGCACCAGCGACAGCGCAAGAACGAACAGCGCACGGCGTTGCGCGACAGCAGTCGAAACGATCAAAATCCCCTCCCCCGAGGCCAGTCCGCCGTAAATCTACGGGAGAGGACGTTTCAACTTGGTGAACGGGAAATTGAAAACAGATCGTTGCGGAGCGGTAACCCGCTCAGCCGCGCCGCGCGGCTTCCAGCGCCTGCGGCGTATCGATATCGAGAAA
>JBAVEE010000189.1:0-1782 GCA_049587575.1 Bradyrhizobium sp. | reverse complement strand
GACGCGGGGGCTGCGGCGTCCAGCGATTTCTCGCGCTTCCCATCACCGGCCGCCATCGTTTTTTGCAGCCGAACTTTCGTATAACGCTCTGGAGGACTTCATGACCGAACCCGCCTACGACGTCGTGATCCGCGGCGGACGCGTTGCGACCGCTACCGATGTATTCGAAGCCGATGTCGCCGTCACGGGCGAGACCGTCGTTGCCGTCGGCCGCGGCCTGCCGGCCGGCAAGCGCGAGATCGATGCGCGCGGCAAACTGGTACTGCCCGGCGGCGTCGACAGCCACGCCCACATCGAACAGCTTTCGGCCGCGGGCATCATGAATGCCGATACCTTCGAAAGCGCCACGACCTCGGCTGCTTTCGGCGGAACCACGACGGTCATCCCGTTCGCGGCCCAGCATGTCGGCATGGCGCTGCCCCAGGTATTGGCGGATTATCATGCGCTCGCCAAAAAGGGCGCGGTCATCGACTATGCCTTTCACATGATCATCGCCGATCCGACGCTGGAGACCCTGCAGAACGACATCCCGGCGCTGGTGAAAGAGGGGCACGGCTCGATCAAGATATTCATGACCTACGACCGGCTGAAGATCGACGACGAGCCTCTGCTCGACATTCTCGTCGCGGCGCGCGAATCCGGCGCCATGCTGTGCGCCCATGCCGAGAACCATGGCATCATCGCATGGATGGTGAAACGGCTGCTGGCGCGCGGTTATACCGATCCAAAATACCATGCCATCAGCCATGCGAGGTTCTCGGAAGCGGACGCCTTCAACCGCCTGATCGGGATGGCGGCGCTGGTCGACCAACCGATCATGATCTTCCACGTTTCGACGGCGGAAGGCGCGAAGGTGATTCGCGACGCGCGGGGAGAGGGCCTGAAGGTTTTTGCCGAGACCTGCCCGCAATATCTCTTTCTCACCAAGGAAGATCTGGACAGATCCGGCGTGGACGGCGCGAAATGGATGTGCAGCCCGCCTCCGCGTGGAGTCTCCGATCAGGACGCGCTGTGGCAAGCCCTTGCGCTCGGCGATCTGCAGACCGTTTCGTCCGACCATGCGCCGTATCGCTTCGACGAGACCGGTAAATTGCGCGCCGGCCCAAATCCCAACTTCAAGCAGGTGGCGAACGGTCTGCCGGGACTTGAGGTGCGCCTGCCGCTGCTGTTTGACGCGATGGTGTCGAAGGGCCGCCTCGGCCTCGAAAAGTTCGTCGAACTGACGGCGACATCGCCTGCCAAGATCTACAACCTGCACCCCCGCAAGGGCTCGATTGCTGTCGGAGCCGACGCCGACATCGCGATCTGGGACCCGGCGCGCGAGGTCACGCTGACGGATGCGATGATGCACGATCTTGCCGGCTATACGCCTTACGCCGGCCGCAAGCTGCGCGGCTGGCCGGTCACCGTGCTGTCGCGCGGGCGCGTGATCGTCGCCGACGGCAAGCTGACGGCCGAGCCCGGCTCCGGCCGTTTTCTTCCGCGTTCCGGCGGCGAAGCGGCGAAGCCCAGCGGCCGGCTGGTGGCGGATATGGACCCGGCGCGGAATTTTGGCGCGACCCTGTTGTGAAGCCTGACGGCGGGGGCGGAGAAGTTGAAAGTCCTGATCTTTGGCGGTAGCGGATTCGTCGGAATCAATATCGCCGCTGCGCTGCTCGGGCGCGGGCACCGGGTGACTCTGTTCGATCGCATAGCATTGCCGCGCGCCGTGCACCAGGTTTTCGCCGGCTACGACGAGTTGCTCACGGTCGTTCAGGGAGATGTCACCGAGCCGCAATCCGT
>JBAVEE010000188.1:0-2932 GCA_049587575.1 Bradyrhizobium sp. | reverse complement strand
AACTGATGCTCAGGCATTTCGGGGCGCAGATCACCTCGTCGCAGGAAGGCAGCCACGGCCGCAAGATCGCGCTGACCGGTCAGCCCGAACTGCACGGCGCCGAGGTCGTCGTGCCGGCCGATCCGTCATCGGCGGCGTTTCCGATCGTGGCGGCCTTGATCGTGGAAGGCTCGGACCTCGTTCTGTCCGATGTCATGACCAATCCGCTGCGCACCGGGCTTTTCACGACGCTGCGCGAGATGGGCGGCTCGATCGAGGAAAGCCTGGTTCGCACCGATGCCGGCGAACCGATGGCGCAGCTTCGGGTGCGCGCCTCGAAATTGCGCGGCGTCGAGGTGCCGCCCGAACGCGCGCCCTCGATGATCGACGAGTATCTGGTGCTGGCGGTCGCGGCCAGCTTTGCCGAAGGCACCACCGTCATGCGGGGCTTGAAGGAATTGCGCGTCAAGGAATCCGACCGACTGGAGGCGACCGCCGCGATGCTGCGCGTCAACGGCGTCAAGGTCGAGATATCGGGCGACGACATGCTCGTCGAAGGCAGGGGCCATGTACCCGGCGACGGCCTTGTCGCCACCCATATGGACCATCGCATTGCGATGTCGGCGCTGGTGATGGGTCTTGCCTCCGACAAGCCGGTCAGGGTCGATGACACCGGCTTCATCGCCACCAGTTTTCCGGATTTCATCCCGATGATGCGCGCGATTGGGGCAGAGTTTTCATGATCATCGCCATCGATGGGCCGGCTGCCTCAGGCAAGGGCACGCTCGGCAAGCGGCTCGCCAGGCATTACGGCTATCGTCATCTCGATACCGGCGTGATCTACCGGGCGGTCGCCAAGGCGATGCTGGATGCCGGCGCCGACCTGACCAACGAGGTCCTCGCCGTCTCCGCGGCACTCGAACTTGATCCCGAAAAGTTCGGCAATCCCGCCCTGAAAACCCAGGCCGTCGGCGACGCGGCCTCGGTGGTGTCGGCGATTCCCAGGGTGCGGGAGGTGCTGTTGAACTTTCAGCGCCAGTTCGCCGCCGATCCGCCGGGCGCGGTGCTGGATGGCCGCGACATAGGAACCGTGATCTGTCCGCACGCCGACGTCAAAATCTTCGTGTCGGCCGATCCCAGGGTCCGCGCCCGCCGCCGGACCCTTGAGGCGCTGGCCCGGGGCGAGAATGCCGACGAAGCCGCCGTGCTGGCCGATATCCTCAGGCGCGACGAACGCGACCAGAACCGGGCCGTCGCGCCGCTGAAGCCGGCCGCAGATGCTTACTTGCTCGACAACTCCCATTTGGATATAGAAGGCGGCGTCCGGGCCGCCATCGACATTGTCGAGGCCGTCCGAGCGGGCCGGCAGCGGGTTTGAGCGCTTTCATTCGGGCGCTTCCAAACGAAACCGTTGCCGTCATTGGAGGAAAGCCCGCTCCAGGTTCTTGAAATCGATAAGCTGTCGAGATCGACACGCTCAGGTACCGGACAAAACAAGTCAACGTATCGAACGTGCAGGCAAGCTGCCGGCCCGCTCTCGCGATTTTTTGCGAGGCGGTCGTTAGGGTTTGCGGACCCCTAGCCCTTCACGCCCGATGCGCCCCTTAACCCGAATTGCCGGCTACACCCGCATCTGGAGAACAAATGGCTTCGACTGCTACTTCCTATAATCCTTCCCGCGACGATTTTGCCGCCATGCTCGACGAATCCTTCGCCGGCGGCAACCTGCAGGAAAGCTCCGTCATCAAGGGCATCGTTGTTGCGATCGAGAAGGACATGGCCGTCATCGACGTCGGCCTGAAGACCGAAGGCCGCGTGGCGCTGCGTGAATTCGCAGGACCCGGCCGTGAAAGCGAACTCAAGGTCGGCGACGAGGTCGAGGTGTTTCTCGACCGCATCGAGAATGCGCTCGGCGAAGCCGTGCTGTCGCGCGACAAGGCGCGCCGCGAGGAGAGCTGGGGCAAGCTCGAGAAGGCCTTCAACAACAACGAGAAGGTCCACGGCGTCATCTTCAATCAGGTCAAGGGCGGCTTCACCGTCGACCTCGACGGCGCGGTCGCCTTCCTGCCGCGCTCGCAGGTCGATATCCGCCCGATTCGCGATGTCGCGCCGCTGATGAACAATTCCCAGCCGTTCCAGATTCTCAAGATGGACCGCCGCCGCGGCAACATCGTGGTGTCGCGCCGCACGGTTCTGGAAGAGACCCGCGCCGAACAGCGCCAGGAGCTGGTGCAGAACCTCGAAGAGGGTCAGATCATCGACGGAGTCGTCAAGAACATCACCGATTACGGTGCGTTCGTCGATCTCGGCGGAATCGATGGCCTGCTGCACGTCACCGACATCGCCTGGCGCCGGGTCAATCACCCGACCGAGGTTTTGACGATCGGCCAGACCGTGAAGGTCAAGATCATCAAGATCAACCACGAGACCCACCGCATCTCGCTCGGCATGAAGCAGTTGCTGGACGATCCGTGGCAGGGCATCGAGGCGAAGTATCCGCTCAACGCCCGCTTCACCGGCCGCGTTACCAACATCACCGACTACGGCGCGTTCGTCGAACTGGAGCCGGGCATCGAAGGCCTGATCCACGTCTCGGAGATGTCGTGGACCAAGAAGAACATGCATCCCGGCAAGATCGTTTCGACCTCGCAGGAAGTCGAAGTGCAGGTTCTCGAAGTCGATTCGGTCAAGCGCCGGATTTCGCTCGGCCTCAAGCAGACCATGCGCAATCCCTGGGAAGTGTTCGTCGAGAAATTCCCGGTCGGTTCCACGGTCGAGGGCGAGGTCAAGAACAAGACCGAGTTCGGTCTGTTCCTCGGGCTCGAGGGCGATGTCGACGGCATGGTCCACCTCTCCGACCTCGACTGGAAGCTTCCGGGCGAGCAGGTGATCGACAACTACAAGAAGGGCGACATGGTCAAGGCCGTGGTGCTCGATGTGGACGTCGAGAAGG
>JBAVEE010000187.1:0-3032 GCA_049587575.1 Bradyrhizobium sp. | reverse complement strand
GCCGGGTGGCAGCCAGCGCCCCCGTGCAAATCGCGCCCAGCGGCGCAGGAAGCGGCGGATACCTCGTTCAGGTATCCTCGCAGAAGAATGAAGCCGACGCGCATGCCACCTACAGGGCGCTCCAGGGCAAGTTCCCGTCCGTGCTGGGATCGCGCGCGCCCGTCATCAAGCGTGCCGACCTCGGCGAAAAGGGGGTCTATTACCGAGCCATGGTCGGTCCATTCGGCTCGCCCGACGAAGCCTCGCAGTTCTGCGGCAGCCTGAAGTCCGCCGGCGGGCAGTGCGTCGTCCAAAGGAATTAACGGCGGATTCCTTGAGCCTTGTTGACCCCTGGGGCGCCAGCGGGCTAATCGGCCCGGATGCAAAGCCGCGCATTCATTACGGGCGTATCCGGACCGGAGCTGATCGCCGCGGAGCGCGAGTTTATCCGCTCGGAACGGCCCTGGGGCTTCATCCTGTTCAAGCGGAATGTTGAAACACCGCAGCAGGTCACTCTACTTGTTCAAGAATTGATAAAATCCGTTGGCGTCCCGGATGCCCCTATTCTGATCGACCAGGAGGGCGGCCGGGTCCAGCGTCTCGGCCCGCCGCACTGGCCGGTCTATCCGCCCGGAGCTCTCTTTGGTGCGCTTTACGACGCGGACCCTGCGCTCGGACTGTCTGCGGCGCGATTGAGCGCGCGGCTGATTGCCGCCGACCTCGGAGATCTCGGAATAAGTGCGGACTGCCTGCCGCTGGCGGATGTTCCTGTTGCGGGCGCCGATGCGGTCATCGGCAACCGGGCCTACGGAACCGAACCGGAGAAAGTCGCCGCGATTGCCCGGGCTGTGACCGACGGGCTGGAGCAGGGCGGCATTTTACCCGTGCTCAAGCATATTCCCGGGCACGGGCGGGCGACCGCGGACAGTCATTTCGGGCTTCCCGTGGTCAATACTTCCAAAAAAGAGCTGGAACGGACCGATTTTGCGGCGTTTCGACCGCTTGCGGACCTGCCGATGGCGATGACCGCACATGTTGTGTTTAGCGCGCTGGACCCCGCCCATCCGGCCACGACTTCTGCGACAATCATCGAACAGGTGATTCGCGGCGTGATCGGGTTCCAGGGTTTGTTGATGAGTGATGACGTGTCCATGAATGCGCTCGCCGGATCGATCGCCGAGCGGACCCGGGCCATCTTTTCCGCCGGCTGCGACGTGGTCCTTCACTGCAACGGCCGGCTCGACGAGATGCGTGAAGTCGCCGCAGAGACGCCGGAATTGTCGGGAAAAGCGCTGGATCGCGCCAGGCGCGCGCTGGCGTCGCGTCGAGCGCCGCAACCGTTCGATCGGCGGGCGGCGCGGACGGAACTGGAAGCGATGATGAGCAGGGCAGGGACAACAGGCGCATGACCGCGGAAATTCTGTCGTTTGAAACCGGACGGCCTGCCGAGCTCGCGGACGACGAGCCCTCGCTGGTTGTCGACGTCGAGGGCTATGAGGGCCCGCTCGATCTGTTGCTCGCGCTGGCGCGCCAGCAGAAGGTCGATCTCGCCAAGATTTCCATCCTGGCGCTGGCAAATCAGTACCTGGTGTTCATCGAGGCCGCCCGGAAGATCAGGCTCGAGCTTGCCGCCGATTATCTGGTGATGGCGGCATGGCTGGCGTTTCTGAAATCGCGGCTGCTGCTGCCCGAACCCGTCACCGCGGACGGGCCGAGCGCCGAGGAAATGGCGACGGCGCTCGCCAACCGGTTGCGCCGGCTGGAGGCCATTCGCGAAGCTTCCAATCGCCTGATGAACCGCCCGCAATTGCAGCGCGATATCTTTCCACGCGGCAATCCCGAATCCATCGCCGAAATCCGCCATCCCAAATATACCGCGACGCTGTTCGACCTGCTTACGGCCTATGCCGCCCAGCGCCAGCAGCGGGTGCTGGCGACGGTGCATCTGGCGAAGCGCACGGTGTGGTCGCTGGCCGAGGCGAGAGCGTCGCTGGAGCGCCTTGTCGGAATGGCCGAGGACTGGAGCCGCCTCGACGAATACCTCATCAACTACGTCGTCGATCCCTCGCAAAAGGCCACGGTCTTTGCATCCAGTTTTGCCGCAGCGCTGGAACTGGTCAGGGAAGGCGACGTCGAACTGCACCAGCAAGAGGCGTTCGCTCCGCTGTATTTTCGAAAGCGTCCGCCGCAACCAGTATCCGACGCGATGACCGCGCCGGATCTGCCGGCCGAGTAAGTGGAAGAAGGAGACCGAGCCATGGCTAGCCTGGCGGAAAAACGCAAAGCCGATGCCGAGGAGCACTTCGCAGGTCCGGAAGCGCGGCCGGAGGAATTGCGGCTGCTGGAAGCGCTGTTGTTTGCTTCCACCGAGCCACTTGATCAGGCGACGCTGGCAAAGCGGATGCCCGATGGCGTCGACATCAAGGTCGCCCTGGCGCAATTGCAGGCGGATTACGCCCCGCGCGGCGTCAACCTGGTCCGGATTGCCAATAAGTGGACCTTCCGCACCGCGGGCGATCTTTCCTGGCTGATGACGCGGGAGAGCACGGAGACGCGGCGGCTATCGCGCGCGGCGATCGAAATGCTCGCGATCATTGCCTATCATCAGCCGGTCACCCGCGCGGAGATCGAGGATATCCGTGGCGTCATTACCTCCAAGGGGACGCTGGATGTCCTGCTGGAAACCGGATGGATTCGCCCACGCGGCCGTCGCAAGACGCCCGGACGTCCGCTGACCTTCGGAACCACAGAAGCGTTCCTGTCGCAGTTCAGTCTGGAAGCGCTCGGCGATCTGCCGGGACTCGAGGAACTGAAGGGCACCGGGCTGCTGGATTCGCGGCTGCCTTCCGGCTTCAGCGTTCCGACGCCATCGGATGACCCGGCCCTGCGCGATGACGAGGATCCGCTTGAGATCGGCGATCTGGAACTGGCTTTGGCGCCCGCAGTCGAGCCGGAAACCGGCCAAGAAAACTAACAGGGGAGGCTGATCCCGTCCGATGACGGCTTTTCGGAACGCGGCTGGCCGCCACGCATTAACGGTAGCGGCGTAACAC
>JBAVEE010000186.1:0-1644 GCA_049587575.1 Bradyrhizobium sp. | reverse complement strand
GGGGTCTGCGGCAGCGGGCGAGGCGGGGAACGTCACGATCGAACGCTCGCGCCAAAGCGTGGGCGCAGCATCAGAAATTGGGGGAAACGCCATGACTTATGAATTTGTCGACGTGAAACATATCGGTCACATCACGGTCGTGACGCTCAACCGGCCTGCCGTCATGAATGCGCTGCACAAGCCCGCGCATTTCGAATTGCACGAGGTGTTCAACGCATTTGCCTCCGATCCCGATCAATGGCTGGCGATCGTCACCGGTGCGGGCGATCGCGCGTTCTGCGCAGGCAACGACCTCAAGTGGCAGGCCGCGGGCGGGGAACGCGGCTGGAATTCTTCCGGTTTTGGCGGGCTGACGATGCGGTTCCACTGCGACAAGCCGATCATCGCCGCGGTCAATGGCGTGGCGATGGGCGGCGGGTTCGAGATGGCGCTGGCCTGCGACCTGATCATTGCGTCGGAGAACGCCATGTTCGCGCTGCCGGAGCCGCGCGTCGGCCTTGCGGCTCTCGCCGGCGGCCTGCACCGGCTGCCCCGGCAGATCGGGTTGAAGCCGGCCATGGGCATGATCCTGACCGGCCGGCACGTCTCGGCGCGGGAAGGTCTCGACCTCGGCTTCGTCAACGAGGTCGTCCCTGTCGGCGGCGCACTCGAAGCCGCGCAACGCTGGGCGGCCCAGATCGGCCAGAACAGCCCGATGTCGATCCGCGCATCGAAACAGGCTGTGATGGAGGGACTGAATCTCACGCTGCCCGACGCGATCGCGGCGCAGAGAGAATTTCCCGCGGTCAGGGAAATGATGGAGTCCGCGGACTATGTCGAAGGTCCGAGGGCTTTCGCGGAGAAAAGGCCGCCGCGCTGGAAGGGCAAATAAGCGCAGCAGGCGCGGCGCTCATTTCGCCAGCAGGCGCCGGCAGGTCTCGACAAAGACCTCGGCGCCGGTGACGATGTCGGCATCGGCGGTGTTTTCACTCCAATGATGGCTGATGCCGCCGATCGAGGGCACAAACAGCATTCCGGCAGGCATGATGGTGGCGAGAACCTGGGCGTCATGTCCGGCGCCGCTGGGCATGCGGACCGACTTGCCGCCGGCAAAGGCCACGCTCGCGTCTTCGATGGCCTGCTGGAATCTCGCGTCCATCATGGCGGGCGCGCCGGTGCGAAGACGCTCCACCGTGACACGGCAGCGGCCTTGGGCGTTCACTTCCGCCGCCATGCTCTGCAGCAGATCCTCCAGGCGAGCGATCACCGCCGGGTCATCGTCGCGCATCTGAAACAGCATTTCCGCGCGTCCCGGAACGATGCTCGGCGCTCCGGGATCAAGGGTGATGCGGCCGGTGGTCCATACCGTGCGCGGACCGCACAGCGCGGGCAGCCGGTCGTCAATGGCGACGCAAAACCTGACCAGCGCCAGGCCGGCATCCCTGCGATCGGCCATCCGGGTGGTGCCGGCGTGGTTCTGCTCGCCGCTGAAGCTGATCCGGTATTGCCAGATACCGACGATGGAGTTGACGACGCCGATCTGGAGACCGCTGCTTTCGAGTGTCCGGCCTTGCTCGATATGCGCCTCGAGATATCCGACGTGCCGCCCGCGTTCGGCCGTCGCGCGCGCCCGACCGGCAAGACCCACGTCGCGCAGGGCATCGC
>JBAVEE010000185.1:0-5568 GCA_049587575.1 Bradyrhizobium sp. | reverse complement strand
ACAGGACGCTGCAGCACATCTTCGATCCGCTGGCGGCTCGTCGCCATCTCCTGACTGGCGACTTCCGCAGGCTGGCCGGCAAGATTGCAGTGCGTGACGGAATGCGCACCGATACCGACCAGGGGCTCGTCCGCGAACGACTTCAGCTCATCGAAGGACATGCAGAGCTCGCGGCAGATCGCGGCTTCGTCGACGCCATGACGCGTGCACAACGCGCTGATTTCGTGCTGCAGATCATGCCCGCCCGGCAAGGCGCGTAGCCAGTCGTGCATACGGTCGAACGCGGCCTGCTTGGCCGCCGGAGTAGAGGTGTCGAGGCGGGTGGCAACGCCGCCGATCCCGGCTTCGATCGAGGAAGCCCTGGCGATCGCCATCTCCAGCGCGATCCACCATAGATGGCCGACGCCTGTTGCAAAATCGCTGGCGACATACACCGTGAACGGCGCCTCGAACTCCCGCATCACCGGAAGCGCGAAATCCCTGTTGTCGCGATATCCGTCGTCGAAGGTGAAGCAGGCAAAACGCCGCGAAAAGTCGCGTTCGGTCAGCCGCCGATGCAATTCGTCCATGGTGATGATGTCGACGTCGCGCGAGCGAAGATGCGACAGCATCGCGCGCAGGAATTCCGGCGCCACCTCAAGGTGATGATTGGGCTGGAATTCGCCGTCGCGGCGCGGACGGACATGATGCAGCATGAAGATGGCGCCGACGCCGGCGAAGATCGGACGAAGCAGACGATGTGCGCCGGTGAAGTAAAGCGCTCCCAGTCCGGCGCGGATGACGTGGCTGCGTAACTGCTTCATCAGGACTGGTTGACCGGTTTGGACGAGTTTTTTGAAGCTAGCGGGAGACCGCTGAACAAAGGGTTAGCCGGGCAATGTAGGCCGCTGGCCCATTCCCTGTTATTTCGGGTTTGACAGCCCCGCAAGGGTTTGTTTTCTCTCTGTTTCCAGTGCTGCCGGGACGGGCTCCGCGAATCCGCGTCAGGGGCGTAAATCCGAAAATCGGCACCGGATCATAGTGTTGCAGCTCCCTTTATTTCCGAAGTTCGTGTCAGGGGACGCCACGAGAGTTCACGAACTTCGGAAAACGGGGCGCAAGGCCCCGCGGGACATCGAATGCACGGACTTTTCAGGTGGAGCAGCAAATGGTGGCCGGGCACAATTCCGCTGGTTGTCTTTTGGGCTATTGCGGCATGGACGAGCACCGTGCCCCTGGAATCCGACCTTGCGGCCCGAAGTACCGCCGCCCTTAAGGGTACCGTGCTCGACAAGAGCAGGATCGCGGTCGCCGGTCGCGACGTCACCTTTGCCGCGGATGCCTTCTCCGAAGAGGGGCGCCGCAGCGCGGTGGCCTCGGTGGAAGCCGTGCCGGGCGTGCGGCTGGTCAATGATGAAACCCGCCTCGTTCCCGAGGCCAAGCCGTTCGTCTGGTCGGCCGAGCGGGACGTGGCCAAGGTCACGCTGTCGGGCAGCTCACCCTTGCCGGCGAGCAAGGGCAAGTTGCTGGAGGCGGCCCGCGCGGCTCTCGGTGGCGTCGAGGTAGTCGATCAGATGAATTTGTCGCGCGGCGCGCCACCGCGTTTCGACAATGCGGCATTGTTGCTGCTCGATCAGGTCGGGAAACTGAAGGAAGGCAAGATCACGATTTCGGATACCAAGGTCAGCCTTTCCGGGATGGCGCGCGATCTCGGCGGCAGGGAAGCGATCGCGGCCGCGCTGAAAAATCTTCCCGAGGGGTTTTCGGTCGCCGCCAATGAGATCAAGGCGCCGCCTTATATATTCCAGGCTTACAAGGATCCGGTCGCGGTGACGCTGACGCTGACCGGCTATGTGCCCGACAACAACGTCCACGCGGCGATTGTGGCGGCCGCGGGGCGCAAATTCTACAGCGAGAAGGTGGTCGACAATCTCAAGGCCAGCGTCGGGGCGCCCGGAGGATTCTCCGGCGCGGTGGTGCCGGCGCTGGGCGCGTTGTCGCGGCTATCGACCGGCACACTGGTGGTGTCCGACCGCGAGGTGAAGCTCTCGGGCGACGCATTCTATGATGCGGCGCCGGCTCAGATCCGCAGCAACCTGCTCAAGGATTTCCCGCAGGGCTGGCAGCTCAAGGCGGAGATTTCGGTCAAGCCCGCGGCAGCGCCGGTGGACGCCACCGTGTGTCAGCAGCTGTTTTCGGAGTTGCTCGGGAAGGCGACGATCCGGTTCGTGTCCGGGCGCTCCAACCTTGACCCGGATTCCGCCGGCCTGCTCGATCGTCTGATCGAAACCGCACTGCGCTGCCCGACCGCCAATATCGAGATCGGGGGGCACACCGACAGCGATGGCGAGAATGCCTTCAACCAGGCGCTGTCCGAAAAGCGTGCGCAGGCAGTGGTGGACTATCTGGTGAAGGCCGGATTGCCCGCGGGCAGGTTCACGGCGATCGGCTACGGCAGCACGCGGCCGGTTGCGGCCAATGATACCGAAGAAGGCAAGGCGCAGAACCGCCGCATCGAATTCGTGGTGAAGGAATAGCGATGCTATATCTGGCGACATTTCATTGGGGCTGGTTGCTGGCGTCGCTGCTGCTCGGGTTTGCGATGGGCTGGATCGCCGTGGTTCAGCGTGGTCAAGGCGTGTCGAAGCGGGTGGCGCGGTGGCTGGCGGTGCTGGCGGCCGCGCTTGTCGCCGCAGCGCTTGCCCGCCTGGTTCCCGGCCGCCCCGGTTATTGGCTCGACCTCGGCCTCATCATGTTCGCCCTGTATCTGGCCGGTTGCGCGGTGGGATCGTGGCTGCGCGACTGGGTGCTTTCCGGTCACGCGAAGGCGGCCTGAGCCTTCCAATGATCCGGGGAGGGGGACTGACATGCCCATAACTCCCGCAGCTCGTTACCGGATGTTCGCTCACTGCAATGCGTTGGCCAATGGCCGACTTTATCGAGCCGTGGCCCGGCTCTCCCCCGAACAATACTGCGCCGATTGCGGCGCGTTCTTCAAATCGGGGCATGATACCTTGAACCATCTGCTGGTGACGGACCGGATCCGGAACTCGATTTTCTGTTTTTTCAGCGGCTGTCGGCAAAATCGGCGGCCTGAGATCGCGAAAACCTCACGCCCCGGGCGAGCGAAGGCAGCAAAACCACGGATTCCGCCGCCACGATCCCGTAATATATTGAAGCAACGCGTTTTATTCGCATCAAGCGAATTCCACTCCGGCCCAAAACAAGCTACGACATGATGCCGGGGAGCAAGCGGGGGCACGGTCGGCGGCAAGGTCCGCATGAGCGCTATCGTCGTGGGATCGTAGTTCGAGGTCTAGATGCTGGAAGCAATACGCAGGGCGATTTCGGTTCTGCGCCAGAGGCAAATCCTGCACCGGTTAGGCGTTGCGGTCAGCGTCGCGGTCATCGGGATCGCGTGCTATGTGCTCTATCATATGCTCCGAGGCATCGATGTCGGCGAGGTCATCGAGGCCATCACGGGGACCGAGCCCCGTTCGATCGCGCTGGCGGCGTTGTTCGTGGCCGCGGGCTATTTCACGCTGACCTTCTATGATCTGTTCGCGGTGCGCGCGATCGGCCGAAACGACATCCCCTATCGCATCAACGCGCTCGCAGCCTTCACCAGCTATTCGATCGGGCACAATGTCGGCGCCAGTGTCTTTACCGGCGGTGCGGTACGCTATCGCATCTATTCGGCTTGGGGGCTGAACGCGATCGATGTCGCCAAGATATGTTTTCTCGCCGGCCTCACCTTCTGGCTCGGCAACGCCGCGGTGCTGGGGCTGGGAATCGCCTATCATCCGGAAGCCGCCGCGGCGATCGATCAGCTTCCGCCATGGCTGAACCGCATGGCCGCCTTCGCCATCATCACCGCCCTTCTGGGCTATGTGGTCTGGGTATGGACGCAGCCGCGGAGCGTCGGCCGCGGTCCCTGGACGGTGGCGCTGCCGGGTGGACCGCTGACCCTGCTGCAGATCGCGATCGGAATCGTCGACCTGGGCTTCTGTGCCCTGGCGATGTACGAACTGGTGCCGGACGAACCCAACCTGGGCTTCGTCGTTGTTGCGGTGATTTTCGTCTCGGCGACGCTGCTGGGCTTCGCCAGCCACTCTCCCGGCGGGCTCGGCGTATTCGACGCCGCCATGCTGGTCGGCCTGTGGCAGATGGACCGGGAAGACCTGCTTGCGGGAATGCTGCTGTTCCGCCTGCTCTATTATATTGCGCCGTTCGTCATATCTGTAATCTTATTGACGTTTCGGGAGGTTATCATCAGCGCGCGGCTGAAGCGCCTGCC
Source organism: Bradyrhizobium sp. (assembly GCA_049587575.1). Classification (GTDB taxonomy): domain Bacteria; phylum Pseudomonadota; class Alphaproteobacteria; order Rhizobiales; family Xanthobacteraceae; genus Bradyrhizobium. The sequence continues at coordinate 1,292 of JBAVEE010000185.1, read as the reverse complement.
GCAGGTGGCGTCTGGCGCTAATGCGGAGCCGAAACGCGAAGCCGTTTACGTGCGAGAGCGTGGGGATACCGGCTCCTGACGGACCCGAATGGGATGAGAGCCAGCCCGATGGCAATTGACGATTCTCCTTCTTCCTTCTTTTCGCCGTGGCCGGATCGGTTGAGGCATTCGGCGATTATCCTGCTCGCCGGCGGCATGGCCCTGGCGGTGCTGGTCGCGTTCGGCGAATTATCCCCGCTGCGCGCCGTCGCCGTTTTTGGCGTTATCGCCGCGGCGGCCCTGGTGCCGTGGCGATTACACAATGCCGCAACGTCACGCGAGGATGTCCGCGGGGTCAGCCCGGTCGAGACCGCTGCGGTCAGCGCCATCGTCGCCGGCATGCCGGATCCGGCCGTTTTGCTGGACCGCGCCGGCCGGGTCATCCACCTCAACGCGGCTGCGGCGCAGCTGGCGCCGGCGCTGCGCAAGAATGAACTCGCCCAATTTGCGTTGCGTTCGCCCGAGATCATCACCGCGCTCCGCGAAGCCATTGCGACGACGGAAACCCGCCGCGCGACCTATCTCGATCACGTGCCGGTCGATCGCTGGATGGAACTGATCATTACCCCGGTGCCGGTCCCGACGCTGTTCGGCGGCACGGATAAATGCATGCTGATGACGTTCCACGACCAGACGCCGCTGCGCCGGGTCGAGGAGATGCGCGCCGATTTCGTGGCCAATGCCAGCCATGAATTGCGCACCCCCCTGGCGGCGCTGTCGGGCTTTATCGATACGCTGCAGGGACCGGCCAAGGACGACGCCAAGGCGCGGGAGCGTTTTCTCGGCATCATGCATATCCAGGCGACGCGGATGGCACGGCTGATCGACGATCTGTTGTCGCTGTCGCGGGTCGAACTCTCCGCACACGTCCGCCCGGATACGCTGGTGGATATCGTTCCGATCATCCGGCAGGTCGCCGATGGGCTGGAGCCGCTGGCGCGCGAACGCCAGGTCGTCATCGACATAAACCTGCCGGACGCGCCGGTCGCGATCGCGGGCGATCGCGAGGAGTTGCTGCGGCTGTTCGAGAACCTGGTCGAGAACGCGCTGAAATACGGCGCCTCCGGCGGCAAGGTCGTCGTCTCGCTCAGTCCGGCGATGTCGAACGAGGGCGTGCCGGAAGTGCGGGTCATGGTGCGCGATTTCGGCCCCGGCATCGCGCCCGAACACCTGCCGCGGCTTACCGAGCGGTTCTACCGGGTGGACGTCGGCGACAGCCGCGCGCAGGGCGGCACGGGCCTGGGGTTATCGCT
>JBAVEE010000184.1:0-1806 GCA_049587575.1 Bradyrhizobium sp. | reverse complement strand
CTCGCCATCCTGGCCAGCCTCGCCTTCGGCACCAAGATCGCGCAGAGCGCCGTCTATGTCGAGGGTATATCGTCCATTGCGCCGGAAGATCTGCGCGCCGCCGAACAGCTCGGCTATCGCGTCAAGCTGCTCGGCGTCGCGGTGCGGACCGCCAAGGGCATCGAACAGCGCGTGCACCCGACCATGGTGCCGAAATCGTCGTCGATCGCGCAGGTGATGGGCGTCACCAATGCGGTGACCATCGACGGCGACGGCATCCCGCCGATCACGCTGGTCGGCCCGGGCGCGGGGGGCGCGGCGACGGCGTCGGCAGTCGTCGCCGACATTGCCGATGTCGCGCGCGGGATCCGCGCATTGCCGTTTGGGCGCCCGGTGGCGCGGTTGCGCGCGACCAGGAAGGCGCCGATGGAGCGCCATGAGGGCGGCTATTATATCCGCCTGATGGCGCGCGATCTGGCAGGCACTGCCGCAACCATCGCCACCCGGCTTGCCGAGCAGAAAATTTCCATTGAATCGATCGTGCAGCGCCATCCCGACGGCGTTGACGCCAGCGGGAAGGCGGGGAAAGCTGCGCCGGTGCCGGTCATCCTGATCACCTACGCCACCAGCGAGGACGCGGTCCATCGCGCGCTGCAGGCGGTCCAGCGCGACAAGGTGATCACCGGCCGGCCGCAGGTGATACGGATTGAAAAAACTAGCGCATGATCCGGAAAATCGGAGAAACCGGTTTTCCGGATCATGATGCGAGAAGCGACAATATGCGGGCTGAAAAGACCCGCGAGTTAGGTCTCAAAGGAGTTTGCCGATGTCGAGCCATATTTCCGTTCCCCCGCAGCTCCTGCTGGAGCGCATCCTTACGCTGGAGATCGTGCGGGTGACGGAACGCGCGGCGGTATCGGCGGCGCGGCTGCGCGGCCATGGCAATGAGAAAGCCGCGGATCAGGCCGCGGTCGACGCGATGCGCCGCGAGCTCAACAAGCTGCCGATCGAAGGCACCGTGGTGATCGGCGAGGGCGAACGCGACGAGGCGCCGATGCTGTTTATCGGCGAGAAGGTCGGTATCAATGCCGGTCCGCAGGTCGATATCGCGGTCGATCCGCTGGAAGGAACCACGCTGTGCGCCAAGAACATGCCGGGCGCGATCGCGACCATGGCGATGGCGGATGGCGGCACGCTGCTGCACGCCCCCGACGTTTACATGCAGAAGATCGCCGTCGGCCCCGGCTACAAGAAAGGCGTCGTCGAACTCGATGCATCGCCGGCCGACAATGTTCGCCGGCTGGCCAAGGCCAAGGGGGTCGATCCATCCGCGATCACGGTGCTGGTGCTCGACCGCCCGCGCCATGCCGACATCATCAACGGCGTGCGCTCGACCGGTGCTGCGGTTCGCCTCATCACCGACGGCGACGTCGCCGGCGTCATCCACTGCGCCGATCCCGACAATACCGGGGTCGATATGTATATCGGGACCGGCGGCGCGCCCGAGGGCGTGCTGGCGGCGGCAGCGCTGCGCTGCATCGGCGGCCAGATGCAATGCCGGCTGATCCTCGACAGCGAGGAGAAGCGCGAGCGCGCCCGCAAGATGGGCGTCACCGATCCGCGCATGATTTACGGCATCGAGGACATGGCAAGGGGCGACTGCCTGTTTGCGGCGACCGGCGTCACCGATGGTTCGCTGCTGTCGGGCGTCAAGTTCCGCAAGGACGTGATCCAGACCGAAACCGTCGTCATGCGCTCGGTGACCGGCACGGTGCGCTACATCAAGGCCGAGCACCGGCAACTGGAAAAATTCCACCTCGATTAAAC
>JBAVEE010000183.1:0-6794 GCA_049587575.1 Bradyrhizobium sp. | reverse complement strand
GTCCAGGGCAATCAGGAAGTGGCTCAGTACCTGGCGACGACCGGGCCGCCGTAATTGAACCGGTAGTTCACGCCGACTTCGATGACGCTCACGGTCTGGTTGATACCGAAAGTCACCCACCGTCCTGTCGGGTCGGTGAGCGTTATGTTCTTCGAGCCGAAGTCCATGTAGTTGTATTCCAACTTCGCGGTCCAATTCGGCGAGAAGCCGTATTCGATGCCGGCACCGACCAGCCAACCCACGCGGGTGTCGCTTCCGGTATAATTAAGCGGGATGCTGCCTGCACCCGGGCCCGATGTTGCCGGATGATTGTAGTCGTCATTGGTCCAGGCAACGCCGCCCTTTCCATAGAACAGGACATTGTTCGCAGCGAAACCGATGCGGCCTGCGATGTTGCCGATCCATCTCTCGTTGGTGTTCCACGACGCCAGACCATTGTCGTTGGGTCCGGAGAAACCACCGTTGAGGCCCGACCAAACCATGCCCCCTTCAACGCCGAACACAAGCTGGTTCATTTGAAAGTTATAGCCGATCTGTCCACCGACGACGCCGCCGTTGGGATCAAAGGACCGAACCGTTCCGTTAGCCGATCCGCCGCCCGAGCCAACGATCCGTGTCCAATCGTCGCGGCCCCAGCCATATCCGGCAACACCGCCGATGTAAAAGCCCGTCCAGTTGTAAACAGGCTCCATCACGGGCGCCTTCACCGGCATGGCCCGGACGCCCAAATCGGCCGCAACCGCCTGATGCGCAGCCAGAACGGTAACGACCGAAGCCGCTGCAATTAGATGCCGCCTCATATTGCTCTCCCTATTCTCTCGTCAAAACAATGTGTCGCCGACTATCGCCAAGGGCCGCAAGGCTGCTAGTGCAGAGATACCACACTGACCAGAAATGCGAGGACAAGATGATAATGCCTCGCATCTTCATTCAGATGCGAGACGCCGAGCGGGGCTTCGGTCCCGTAGCCGGGTCAAATCTGAATGGCGCGCTCGGAGAGATTCGAACTCCCGACCCTCGGATTCGAAGTCCGATGCTCTATCCAGCTGAGCTACGAGCGCGTGCGAGGGTTCGATTACCAGACTTGGCCGGGCAGAGCCAGCAGCCCCGGATTTACGATTTTCCGGCAGGGATCGAGGCACCCCGCGACGGCGAAGGACCGTGCCGAATCAATAATCCACAGAGCAGCTTAGAAGCAGGGGTAGCGGCCGCCCTGTGCGCGATAGGCTGCGGCCCCCTGTGCGCAAGAGTTTGTCGAAGGACCGTCGTAATACGCAAAGGTGCCGGGCACTGCGCCGGGCCCGTAGTTATGGCTGTAGCTGATCGCGTAGGGGAGCCCGTAAGCGTAGGCGTGCAGGTGGCGACGCGCTTGCGCCTGGTTCGGCATCGTCGCCAGCGCAGCCAGAATGGCGGCGGCGCAGCTAAGCTTGAGTCTGGTCATTGGGGCCTCCAGAGGGAAACGGCAGCAGTTTAGGCCGATCGGGGTCCGCATCCAGAGGAAAAATCGCCCGAAAACTGCGGAAAATCTGCCACAGAGGACGGATTTTTGGTTCATCCGGCATGCTTAACGAAATTCCAACACAGTCCGGCCAGAGTTGCGCCGTCAGGTCCGCTTAAGGACCGACTTTTCCGTCCCGACAGCTTCCGGTTACTGACCGTCCCATGCGCATCACCCTGTTGTCCCTGCTGTTGCTCTCGTGTCTGGCCGCAGGCCCGGCGCGTGCCGACCTGCATATCACCCGGGATCACGGCGGGTATGTCGAGGAATACAAGGCGAAATACGCGCGCATCCGCGATCGTAAGGAGCGGGTCATCATAGACGGTATCTGCAATTCGGCCTGCACACTGGTGTTCGGCATCGTGCCGCTGAACAAGATCTGCGTGACGCCGCGCGCCAGCCTTGGCTTCCACCAGGCCTATTACGACAAGGCGTTCACCTTCGGCATCAAGGTCACCAGCTCCGAGGGGACCTCGGACCTGATGTCCTATTATCCGGATACGGTGAAGGACTGGATCCGCCGCAACGGCGGCCTCACCACTGAAATGAAGAAGATCAAGAACGGCGCGGAGCTCTGGAAGATCGTCGATCCCTGTCCGGAAGAGTGGTGATGCCCTCACGCCAGCTCGATGGTTCCTGACATCACCGGCATGCAGCGGCCGCCGATATAGGTCGCGGTCACCGTGCCGTTCTGCTTTTCGGCCTCCGCTTCCAGAACGCTCGGCCGTCCCATCTCGACACCTTGCGCGATGGTTTTTGAAATCCGCAAATCCCGATCCGGCCGCAGCTTTGCCAATAATCCGATCAGGGCAACATTGGCGCTGCCGGTCGCAGGGTCTTCGGGAATTCCGTGATGCGGGGCGAACATGCGCGCCCTTATGTCCAGGCCGGCTTCCGCAACCTGCGTGTAGATCAGCAGGCTCGTCGCGGGCTGCTTTGAGATCTCACGCATGAAGACGTCGGAACGCGCCGCCGCGGCCGCGAGCCTTGTGCGATCTTTCAGTTCGGCCAGGATAAACGGCGCGCCGCAGGAGGCGATCAGGGGAGGATGATTGCTGGTTTCGATGTCGTCGACCGACAAGGAGCAGGCCGATGCAATCAACTCCGCCGGAATTTCCACGCCGACGGTCAGCAATTGCGGAGAGGCGAGCCGCGCCCCCGTCACCACCGCGCCGTTCCTGAGCAGTGAAATCGGGACGATGCCGGCCTTTTCCTCGAACAGGACGCGGTCGCCGCCGACGGCACGGCCGTAGCTCGTCCCGGCCCGGGCAAGCGCGAAAGCGGTGCCCACATTGGGATGGCCGGCGAACGGCATTTCATACCGCGGCGTGAAGATTCTCACCTCGGCGGTATGCGCGGGGTTTTTCGGCGGCAGGACAAAGGTCGTTTCGGCCAGATTGAATTCGGCGGCGATGGCCTGCATCTGTCCGCCCGACAACCCTTGCGCGTTGAGGACAACGCCAAGCGGGTTGCCGGCAAACTGCGTGCCGGTGAAGACATCGACGGTGACGAAGTTTAGCTTCATGGCAGGTCCCATTCGCGCATCTGTTTCGGATTTTTGTTCGGGGCGTCCCGTCAAGCCGGACGTTCATTGGCTCCAGAAATCGACCCGCGGACGGGCCCTGCGTTTTTCGCGATTGCCGAACAGCATATGTTCGGGCAATCAAAGCCGCAAATGAGCAAAGATTTCGAAGATTTGGCCGCGCGCGCGGCGCCGGCGATATTTGTCGTGCTCTGGAGCACCGGCTTCATCGGCACCAAATACGTACTGAATAATGCCGAGCCGCTGACTTACCTCGCCATCCGCATGGTGGTCGTGGTGGCGATGATGGCGGTCATCGTTGCCGTCGCGAGGCCGCAATGGCCCGATCGCCTTGGCGTGGCCCATAGCGTGGCTTCGGGAATTCTGGTGCATGGATTTTATCTTGGCGGGACCGCGATCGCGATCGCGCATTCGATACCCGCCGGGCTCTCGGCGCTGATTCCGGGTCTGCAGCCGATCCTGACCTCGACGCTGGCCAACCGCTGGCTCGGCGAACGGGTCACACCCCTGCAATGGACCGGGTTGTTGCTCGGTCTCGCCGGAGTGGTGCTGATCCTGCATGATCGTCCGATGAGCGGGGAGGCTGGCTGGGGCTGGCTGGCCTCGGGCGTGTCGCTGGTCAGCATCACGCTCGGCACACTCTACCAGCGGCGCTATTGCGGCAAAATCGACTGGCGCGCCGGCAACCTCGTGCAATACGCGGCGGTGATGATTTTTTTCGCCGTCGGGGCCGGCCTGTTCGAGAACAACGAGGTGCACTGGACCCGCGAGTTCGTGCTGTCGGTGGCCTGGCTCGCGGTCGTGCTCTCGATCGGATCGATCGGGCTGTTGTACTGGCTGATCCGCCGTTCGGCGGCCACCTCGGTGGCCAGCCTGTTTTACCTGGTACCGGCGGTGACCGCCATGATGGCCTATGTGCTGTTCGGCGAGCGGCTCGACCCGGTTTCGGTAGGGGGCATGATCGCCTGCGGCGCTGCGGTGTTTCTGGTCAACCGGCGCGCGCGAGGGCGGGATAGCTGAATCCCAAAACCAAAACCTCCGGCTCTGGTCCGGAGGCATGGCGCGGGAGAGCTCTCAGCGCTTCGACTTCTTGGCCTTCTTTTTCTTTTTGGCGGCTTTCTTGCCGGCCTTCTTGACTGATTTCTTTACCGGGGATTTCTTGGCGGCCTTCTTGGCCTTCTTGGCCTTCTTGGCCTTCTTGGATTTTTTCGCCGCTTTCTTCTTCGGCGCTACCTTCTTTGCGGCTTTCTTCTTTTTCGCCTTTTTGACCGCCGGCTTGGCGGCCGCTTTCGGCGGCTCGGCGGGGCTCGTCATTGTCTCTGTCGTCGGTTCAAGAACGGGTTTCTCGTCGTCCATATCATCCCCCAAGGTTTATCGAAGCGACGACGATAGCGGGATTCGTAGTGCTGTCAAAGCGACGACGGCGTGCGTTCAGCTCGCGCGGAGCTTCGCGTAAGCCCTGAGCGCGCGCTCGCGCCCCACACGGTGATCGATGATCGGTTCCGGATAGTTCTTGCCGAGATCCACGCCGGCGCCCCTAAGCTCGAGCGGTGCAGCACTCCATGGCCGGTGGATCAGGCTGGTCGGCAATTGCGCAAGTTCCGGCACCCAGCGCCTGACGTAAGCGCCGTCGGGATCGAACTTCTCGCCCTGCAGGATAGGATTGAAGACACGGAAATAGGGTGCGGCATCGGCACCGGAGCCCGCGACCCACTGCCAGTTGGCGGGATTGCTGCCGGGATCCGCGTCGACCAGCGTGTCCCAGAACCACTTTTCGCCCTCGCGCCAGTCGATCAGGAGATGCTTGACCAGGAATGACGCGGCGACCATCCGCACCCGGTTATGCATGACCCCAGTACGCCATAGCTCGCGCATCCCGGCATCGACGATGGGGTAACCGGTTTCGCCGCGCTGCCAGGCCCGAAGTGCCACATCGTCATGCTTCCACGGGAAGGCGTCGAACGTAGGCTGCAGATTGCGCGTCGAAAGGTCCGGCACGTCAAACAGCAGATGGCGGCAGAATTCGCGCCAGCCCAATTCGCTGAGGAACTTGTCAATGTCGCCTGACAGGGCAGGGCGCTCGGCCATGGCAAAACGCGCGGCGTGCCAGACCTGGCGCGGGCTGGTCTCGCCAAAGCGCAGGTGTGGCGAAAGCCTGGAGGTGCCGTCGCGATCGGGCCGGTCGCGCCGGCTTGCATAGCCAACCGCGCGATCCCGAAGAAATCCCTCCAGCCGCTGCCGCCCGGCTAACTCGCCCGGCGTCCATGCATCGCGGAGCCCGCCGGCCCAATCCGGCCGCGTGGGCTCAAGACGCCAGCTTTCGACGGTATCGCTCGCGAGGGTCGGCCCGGGACGCAGCGTGTCCGGCGCAGGCAGAGGCGCCGGCGGATCGCCCCGTGCCTGCACCCGTCGCCAGAACGGGGTAAATACCCGCAGGCCGCGGCCTTCCTTGTTACGGATATCGGCGGGAGCCGCCAGAACATCGCCGGGGAAACTTTGTGAGGTGACCCCAATCTCCCTCAGCGCTGCGGCGACCTCGCTGGCTGCGGCTCGATGGGGTGCCTGCGCGATCTCGTTCCAGAATACCGCACTGGCACCGGAGGTGCGCGCCAGTTCGGCGATGACCTGTGCGGCCGGCCCCTTGCGCAACAGCAGCGACGCGCCGACGGCATCGAGGCGCTTTTGCAGGGCCCGCAGCGATTGTGCCAACCACCAGCGCGCCGCGCCGCCGAGCGGGCGCGGGCCCGTCGGGTGGTTCGGCTCGTCGAATACGTAAAGACAGATCACGGGTTGGCCTGCGCGCGCGGCGGCGTCCAGGGCAGGGTGATCGGCGAGGCGGAGATCGTCGCGGAACCAGACGATGCAGGGCGGGGCGGTTTGGCTGGCCATCGGGCGCTCAACTGGAACAGGGACGCGTCAGGTCTGCGCGCGGACGCAATATTGCAACTAAGCCGCACCTGATGCGTACTACATGATAGGCGGGCGCCGAAAGCGCTGGAGGTGATTTTGAACCGGTACGTTGTACTTTATCTCGCGACCCTGATCGTCCTCATCCCGATCGATTTTTTGTTTCTGGGAATGGTCGCCAACCGTTTCTTCACCTCGGAGGTCGGTGACATGCTGGGCGAAATCAGGCTCGCGCCGGCGATCCTGTTCTACCTGCTTTATGTGGTCGGCATCATGGTTTTCGTCAGCGGGCCGGTCGGTGCGACCTGGCAATCGACGCTGCTCTACGGCGCGCTGTTCGGGTTATTTTGCTACGCGACCTTCGAGCTCACCGCGATGTCGCTGCTCAAGCACTGGACCTGGCCGGTGGTCGTGGCCGATGTGTCCTGGGGCACCTTCGTGACCGCGCTGTCATCGACCGCGGGTCTATTGATCGCCAACCGGATCGCGCCGAGGATCTAGCCGCCGCGCGCGACAAACGACGAAAAAAGGGACGCGAACGGCGTCCCTTTTTGGTTCGTCTGGTCCCGCCGTTACTTCGGCTGCGGCACGATCCGCAGATACGGCTTCGGCGCTTTCCAGCCCATCGGATAGATCGACTTTGCCTCCTCATCGGATACCGAGCCCGAAATGATCACGTCCTCGCCCTGTTTCCAGTCGGCGGGTGTCGCGACGCGATGCTTGGCGGTCATTTGCAGCGAGTCGATCACGCGGAGGATTTCCTGGAAATTACGTCCCGTCGTCATCGGATAGACCAGCACCAGTTTTATCTTTTTGTCCGGCCCGATGTTGAAGACGTTGCGGACC
>JBAVEE010000182.1:0-4357 GCA_049587575.1 Bradyrhizobium sp. | reverse complement strand
GCACAGGATCAAGGCCGTCCCCGGGTTTGCGTCCAGATACAATATCACACGCCTGGTTTGGTTCGAAATCTATGACGATCCTGCTTCTGCGATTTCCCGCGAGAAAGAACTTAAGAAGTGGAAGCGGAGTATCCGCTGTGGGAAGATCTGTATGAGTCGATCTGCAGCTGAATCAGTCATTACGGGACGGTGCGTAAGCTCCAGGCCCGGAATCTCGAGGTTCCGGGTTCGCGTCTTCGCCGCGCCCCGGAACGACATTCAGATCACGCCGTCGCGGCCTTCAGCAGCCGCTCCGCTGCGGCCCTCGCCTCCGCGGTGATCTCGGCGCCGGCCAGCATGCGGGCGATTTCCTCGCGGCGGTGATCGGCGGCGAGCGCGTTGACGCGGGTGGCGACGCGCTTGCCCTTGTCGAGCGCGTCCTTGGAAATCAGCAAATGCAGGTCGGCGCGTGCAGCGACCTGCGGCGCATGCGTCACCGCCATCACCTGGACCTTGCCCGCCAGCCGCGCCAGCCGCGCACCGATCGCGTCCGCCACGGCGCCGCCGACGCCGGTATCGATTTCGTCGAACACCAAGGTCGGCGCCGAACCGCGGTCGGACAGCACCACCTTGAGCGCGAGCAGGAATCGCGACAGTTCGCCGCCGGAGGCGACCTTCATCAGCGGGCCCGGCTTGGTGCCGGGATTGGTCTGAACCCAGAACTCGACGCGGTCGTAGCCCTGCGGCCCCGGCGACTTCGGATCGGAATCAACCTGGGTCGTGAATTTCGCCCGCTCCAGTTTCAGCGGCGCGAGTTCGGCATTGACCGCCTTGTTGAGTTTCTCGGCGGATTTTACCCGCGCGGCGGAGAGCTTGGTGGCGGCGGCAGCGTAGCGCTTGTCGGCCTCGGCGGCGGCGGCCTCCAGGCTTTTCAGCCGATCGGCGCCGGCGTCGATCAGCGCCACGTCGGCGGCATATTTCGCGGCGAGCGCGGCGAGGCCCTCAACCGGCGTCGAATATTTGCGCGATGCGGCGCGCAAGGCAAACAGCCGTTCCTCGATCCGTTCGAGTTCGGCGGGATCGAAGTCCGCCGCGATCAGCGCGGCGTTGAGATGCTGGTCGGCCTCCTCGAGCGCGTTGATGGCGGCATCGATCGCCTTCACGGCGGGCTCGACCAGCGCGGGGGCATTGGCCGCCCGCCGCTCGAGCCGGCGCACCGCCGCCGACAGTGCCGCCACCGGCGAATGGTTGCCGCCGACGGCATCCAGCGCCTCGCGCAGGTCGGCGGCGATCTTCTCGCCCTGCATCATGGTGGTGCGGCGTTCGGCGAGCGCGGTCTCCTCGCCGTCCCTGGGCGCAAGCTTCTTCAGTTCGTCGGAGGCGTGCCGCAGATAGTCCGCCTCGCGCGCGGCTCGCTCCATGCCGGCGCGGTGCTCGTCGAGCACGGCGTTGGCGGCGCGCCGTGCCTCCCACAGCAGCTCCAGCGCGGCGACGTCCTTCTCGAGGCCGGCAAACGCGTCGAGCAGGCGCCGGTGCGTCGCGGCGTCGACCAGCGCCCGCTCGTCATGCTGCCCGTGAATTTCGACCAACGCCGAGCCGACCGCTTTCAGCGTCTGCACGCTGATCGCCTGATCGTTGATGAAGGCGCGGGTGCGGCCGTCGGCCAGTTGCACGCGGCGCAGGATCATTTCACGGGAATTTTCCGAACCCGAATCGTCGAGCCCGTTGTCGCTGAGGATCACCGACGCCGGATGGCCCTTCGGGACATCGAACACCGCGGTGACCTGGCCCTGCTCCGCGCCATGCCGGACCAGGCCCGCGTCGCCGCGGCCGCCGAGCGCCAGCGCGAACGCGTCGAGAAGGATCGACTTGCCCGCGCCGGTCTCGCCGGTCAAGACCGCAAGCCCGCGGAAAAACTCGATATCGAGCCGTTCGATCAGGACGATGTCACGGATCGAAAGACGCGCCAGCATGCGAAATCGATTCCTAGTGGTCGGATTCTAGCATTCGCCCCCGGCCGGGAGGCCCTTTGCGAATGTTAGAATCAAAAGCGCCACTGGCAAACATTAAGTTGGCAGTTGGGCTTTGGATTTGACATCCGCTTGACGAAGCCGCGGCAAACACCGAGCGAAGGTCAAACCCGCGCCGCTACCCGAGACCCAGTTTCTTGAAAGCCTTGGAGATATAGGAGCCCTGGTTCTCGCTCGGCTCGACCCCGCCGGACCTTACAAGATTATAAGCGTCCTTGTACCAGGGACTGTCGGGAAAATTATGCCCGAGCACGGCGGCGGCGGTCTGTGCCTCGCTGACGATTCCGATCGCCATATAGGCTTCCGTCAGCCGCGCCAGCGCTTCCTCGACATGCCGCGTGGTCTGGTACTGGGTAACCACCGTCTTGAAGCGGTTGATGGCGGCGGTGTAGTTGCGCTTTTGCATATAATAGCGGCCGACATTCATTTCGCGGCCCGCGAGCTGGTCGCGCGCGGCTTCGAGTTTGGACTTGGCGCTGACGGCATATTCCGACGTCGGATATTTGCGGACCACTTCTTCAAGCGCGGCGATCGCCTTCTCGGTGCGGCCCTGGTCGCGAGTAATGTCCGGAATCTGGTCGTAGTGCGAGGCCGCGATCAGATATTGCGCGTAAGCCGCATCCGGGCTTCCCGGATGCAAGGTGACGTAGCGGGTCGCGGCGCCGATGCAGCTGTCGTAGTCGTTGGCTTTGTAAAAGGCATAGGCCGACATCAGCAGCGACTTGCGCGCCCAGTCGGAATAAGGATGCTGGCGATCGACTTCCTCGAATTTCTTCGAGGCGGCCTTCGGATCGCTCTTCTCGTTCATCAGGAACAAGCCCTCGTTGTAGAGCTTTTCCGCAGGCTCTTCGACGAAGGTTTCGTCCTTGCTGAAAACCTTGTCCCACGTCTCGGTAGCGGAGCTGCATCCGCAAAGCGGAATCGCGAGAACGGCGAGGCCGGCGGCCAGTCGCAACGGCCGCGCCAGCCGATGAAAACCCGAACGAGCCGACAGTCCGGTGAGTGCGAGCGTCATGCGTGTCGACATAAAATTAAGACCTGACGCCTGTGGTGCGGTGCCCGCCGCGCGCCCTGAGCGTGATCATGGACGCAGTGATTATGGCGCCGGCGACGCGCCTTGCGGCGCAACCCGGCCCTTTTAGCCAAAAAAAGTCCCTTAACCAACCGAATACGCAGGCATTTCGCCGGGATTAAGGCGGGGCGAAGGGATCCCGGCCAATCATGGTTACCGCGCCGGCTCGAAGGCGGGGCCGAATCGCGGTCCAGGCAAAGTCGAGGCCGCGCGCCCGGGACCAGGGTTTCGGAGAGGAAAGTCAGGACATTTCGAAGACGAAAGTCAGGACACGTCGGGACCGTAGGCCGGAGCGACCATGCCGCCCACCATGCCGCTGCCCGCCTCGGCGTGGCCGCGCGAACGGCGCGCCGTTTCGGCCTCGATCACCCGCCAGTTGCTGTGATCGGCCAGCAGGGCCGTCAGCACCGCATGGTTGAGCTTGTGGCCGCCGCGCACCGAGCGATAGGCGCCGAGCAAGGGCAGGCCTGCAAGCGCGAGATCGCCGATCACGTCGAGCACCTTGTGACGCGCCGGCTCGTCGCTGTAGCGCAGGCCCTCGGTGTTGAGCAGGCGGGTCTCATCGAACACCACGGAATTCTCGAACGAGGCGCCAAGCGCAAAGCCCGCGCTCCACAGCCGCGCCACGTCATTCATGCATCCGAAGGTCCGGGCGCGGGAAACCTCGCGGCGGAACCGCTCGGGGGAAAGATCGAGCGCATAGGTCTGACGGCCAATCACCGGATTGGTGAAATCAATCTCGACCTCGGCGCGGAAACCGGCCGCATAGGGCCGTAGCTCGCCGAACGAATCGCCCATCGCGACCTGCACCGGCTTCAGGACCTGGATGAAACGGCGCGAGGCCGACTGCGAAACGATACCGGCCTGATCGATCGCGGCGACGAAAGCCGCGGCGCTGCCGTCCATGATCGGAACTTCCGGGCCATCGATTTCGATGGTGGCGTTATCGACGCCCATGCCGCGCAAGGCAGCCAGCACATGCTCGGCGGTGGAGACCAGCGGGCCCTCGCGGTCGCCCAGCACGGTGGCAAATTCGGTGGCGATGACGGACCCGGCCGTGGCCTGAACCTCCCGGTCGCAGCCGTCGAGACCGGTGCGGACAAAAATAAAACCTGCATCCACGGATGCAGGCCCGACGGTCAGACTTACCGGTAAACCAGAATGAACGCCGACGCCCATCACGGTGGCTTGCGACCGAAGCGTTGTCTGCCGGCTAAATTTCATTCAAAGTGCCCACACCGACTTACCAGGAGACCGGACCGGCGCATTTATGCGC
>JBAVEE010000181.1:0-4648 GCA_049587575.1 Bradyrhizobium sp. | reverse complement strand
GCCGGGCGGCATCCTGACGCTGATCAACCGGATATGGGCGAAACGAAACGGCAGGATGCCGGATGCCGAAGGGACGAGGGGAGCCGCGCATGCTCCTTGAAGCCCGCGACGTCACCAAGGCGTTTGGCAGTTTCAAGGCCGTTGACGCGGCCTCGGTCACGCTGGAGCAGGGCGACATTCTCGGCCTGATCGGGCCGAACGGCGCCGGAAAATCCACCTTCTTCAATTGTCTGACCGGCGACCTGTTGTCGACATCCGGAAAGGTTCTTTTCGAGGGCCGCGACATCACCAATCTGGCGCCGGAGGCCCGCGCGGAGCTCGGGCTCGCGCGTACCTTCCAGGTGCCGCAGACGTTCGAGGGCATGTCGGTGCTGGAGAACGTGATGATCGGCGCGTTTCTTCGCACCTCCCGCAGATCCGAGGCCGAGATCCGCGCGCGCGCCGTGCTGGAGCGGGTCGGCATGGGCAGGCTCGCGGAAGCGCCGGCGCGATCCTTGGGAACGCCGGGCCGCAAGCGGCTCGAAATTGCGCGCGCGCTTGCGACCGAGCCCAAGGTTCTGCTGCTCGACGAAGCGATGGCAGGCCTCACCCAGCGCGAAGTGCAGCTCGCCATCGATCTTGTGCGCGACATCCATCGTTCCGGCATTACCCTCGTCATCGTCGAGCACATCATGGAAGTCATCATGTCGCTGGCGACCCGCGTGGTGGTGTTTCATCAGGGCCGCGAGATCGCGCGCGGCAGCCCGCGCGAGGTCACGACCAACCCGGCCGTCATCGAAGCCTATCTGGGCAAACGCGCCGCCAAGGCGGCCGCGGCCCACACTCCCATCGAGCTGATGGGCGGCCCCGCGACATGACTGTCCCGTTGCTGAAGATCGAGCATCTGGAAGTTCGCTATGGCGACCTGATCGGCGTATCCGATGTTTCCCTTGTCGTGCCGGAGGGCAGCGTCGTCGCGCTGCTCGGCTCCAATGGCGGCGGCAAGACCACCGTTCTCAACGCCGTCGCCGGCCTGATCCCGGTGCATTCCGGCAGAATCGGATTTCGCGGGCAGGAAATCGGCGGGCAGAGCGCGTTTTCGATCGTACGCAAGGGTCTTGCCTTGTCGCCGGAAGGCTGGCGGCTGTTCGTGCAACAGAGCGTCGAGAAAAACCTCAAGCTGGGAGCGACCCCGCTGCGCGACAAAGTCCGCGCGGCGGCGCTGCTGGACCGGGTCTACGAAATCTTTCCAAAACTTGCGGAGCGGCGCAGCCAGCGTGCCGGCACCATGTCGGGCGGCGAGCGGCAGATGCTGGCGGTCGGTCGCGCCCTGATGAGCGATCCGAAGCTCCTGATGCTGGACGAACCGTCGCTGGGCCTGGCGCCGGCCGTGGTCGAGTCGATGTACGAGACCTTCGGCCGGCTGCACAAGGAAGGATTGACCATCCTGCTCGCCGAGCAATCCATCGAGCTCGCGCTCGAAGTTTCGGATTTCGCGACCGTCCTGCAAGTCGGCAAAAGCGTGTTGTCGGGTACCGCAGCCGATCTCGCCAACGATCCGGAGGTTCAGAAGGCCTATCTCGGCACTGGCTGACGCGCTATTTTATCTTGTCGTAAGCCGCGGCGAAGTCGTTCAGCGGCATTGGAATGTGTGCCTTGACAAGGTGCACTGTTCTCCCCGGTGCAAGTCCGGGCCGGCAAACTCTCGCTCCAGCCGGAAGTACTCGGGGCGGGTCAGGAGGCGACGAATGGCCTGAAGCACTTCGAGAAAAGGCCCCGCAGGGGGTCAACGGTCCGTGCGGGCCGCAACGTGAGTGAACATTGAGCAGGCCTCGAAACAGTCAATGTGGGAGCCGACCCGCCATTCTAACGGGGAAGGCCGCCGTCGTCGGTGAAGCGAGCGAGAAACGCAGCCGGCGATCCCACCGGGGTAGTGATGGCAGCACGCACGGGACATGAACAGTGTGCAACAAGGGAAGTCTGCGGTCGTGGTCGCGAGGTGGTTCCTCGCTGCCAACGGCGAACCCGCGAGGGCCAGCGCCGGCGGCTGCAGATGACGGATGGGTTCGTATTACCGATGAAGCCGGGTAATGCCGGCAGAGGGAAGGAGCCCTGACCCGACCCAAGCGAGGGAAGGGCGGACAGCCCGGCGACTGACGATGAGTCTACCAGAGCCACCTACAACCGTTGAGAAGCTCCAGACCTCGCTGCAGACGAAAGCTAAGGCTGAACCGGCCTTCCGCTTCTATGCCCTATGGGACAAGGTCTATCGCAAGGACATTCTGTGGGAAGCCTACTGTCGCTGCCGGGCAAATGCCGGTGCGGCGGGGGTTGATCGCGAAACCTTCGATATGATCGAAGCCAAAGGCGTGGAACGATGGCTGGAAATGCTGCAGAAGGAGCTGACCTCGGGGAACTATGCCCCACAGCCCCTTCTGCGCGTTTGGATACCGAAGAGCAACGGAGGCCAACGGCCTCTCGGCATTCCGACCATCCGTGACCGCGTGGTGCAGATGGCGGTGGTGTTGGTCATCGGCCCCATTTTCGAGGTGGACCTGCTGCCACAGCAGTATGGCTTCCGTCCGGGATTGGACGCCAAGATGGCGCTCAGACGCGTGTATTGGCATGTAACGCAGCACGGACGGCGGGAAGTGGTGGATGCGGACTTACGCGACTACTTCACTTCGATTCCGCACGATCCGTTGATGCGGTGTCTGTCTCGGCGGATCGTCGATGGAACTATTCTCCGTGTCATCAAGAGCTGGCTGACAGCTCCGGTGGTGGAGGTCATCGATGGCCGATCGGTGCGGACCACTGAAGCACGCCGAACAAAGCGCGGAACGCCACAGGGTGGGGTGATCTCGCCTTTGCTGGCGAACTGCTACTTCCGGCGTTTTCTGCTGGCGTGGCACAACCATGGCCATCAGGATCAGCTCGACGCCCAAGTTGTTAATTACGCTGACGACTTTGTCATTTGCTGTCGCCCCGGCAACGCGGCGGAAGCAATGGCGCGGATGTCGGCGCTGATGACGCGGCTCGGGTTGCAGGTGAACACGGCCAAGACGCGGATCGCCCGGTTGCCCGAGGAGTCGTTCGACTTCCTCGGCTACACGGTCGGTCGCTTCTTCGGCAAGGACGGGCGCCCGTATATCGGCACCCGGCCTTCGAAGAAGTCGGTGAAGAGCTTGCTTCGACGAATCCACGCACGGACGTCGAGCCAGTGGTACGTCGACGAACCCAAGAACACGGTGTCCAGGATCAGCAGCCTGCTTCGTGGCTGGTGCGGATACTTCAATCAAGGGCCGGTCATGGACATTTATGATCGGATCAGAGCGTACACCGATCGACGATCTCGCCGCTGGTTGATGCGCCGAGCGGGGCAACAGGGCACCGGGTTCCGCCAAATCTCGGACGAGTATCTCTACGAGACGCTCGGCCTTTACCGTATTCCCCGACGGCGCGTCGACCTGCCGAGAGCGAAGGTCTGATGGGACGGGAGAAAGCCGGATGCGGTAGCTCTGCATGTCCGGTTTGATGAGCGGCGACTGGAAACGGAGCTACGGTCCGAAATGAGGCACCGGCATTGGGCGAAAGCCGCCGGACAACGGCAACTCCTCGCGACCTACAGCCACCGCGCCAGTCGTCGACTCTACCCATCTCGATGCGGCCATCGTCGAGAAAGCGCACCAAGCCTTGCCAATGATTGAAGCCGTAGCGGATCACCTCGGCAATTGTGCTCTTGTCTGAGACCGCCGCAAGCCTGTTCTCAAGCCAGGTTTTCAGCGCCTCGACGAGCGGCCTGGTCTCCGTCTGACGGATAGCGCGGCGTTCATCGGCACAGCGACCGCGGATCCGATTCTCGATCGCATACAGCGCTGCAATCCGCTCCAGCACCTCATGCGCGATCGGTGCCGGGCCGCCCTCGTCGATCTCGACAAATCCGCGACGCCAGTGCGTCCAGCAAAAGGCCAGCGTCGCTGGACCGCCGTCGCGCTGCGGATCGGCCAACTGCTTATAGACCGTGTATCCGTCGCAATGAACGATGCCGGTATAGCCCGCAAGCAATGCCGTGCAATGCTCGCCGCCGCGGCCGGGCGCATAGGTATAGACAACGGCCGGGGGATCCAGCCCGCCCCAGGGTCGATCATCCCGCGAGATCGCCCAGAAGTAGCCGGTCTTGGTTCGGCCCCGCCCGGGATCGAGCACCGGCGCGCGGGTTTCATCGACCACGATTTTCGCCGAAGCGAGCACGATTTCTTTCATCCGCAGATAGACCGGCTTGATTTCGGCTGCGGCGGCGCCAACCCAACCAGCCAATGTCGAGCGATCGACCGGTAAGCCCTGCAGCCGCATGATCTGCGCCTGGCGGTAGAGTGGTTTGTGCCAGGCGTATTTGTCGACCACGACATCGGCGACAAGGTTTTCCGTGGGAATGCCGCCTTTGATCAGACGCTCCTGCGCTGGCGCCTGCACGATTGCGCCCTCGCATGACCGGCAGCCGTATTTCGGTCGGTGTGTAACGATCACCTGATACTGCGCGGGGATCTTGTCGAGGCGTTCGGCGGCTTCCTCTCCGATCACATGCATCACGCCGTGGCAGCAGGAGCATGCGGTACTGTCGGGAGCAAGCGTAATATGCACGCGTGGAAGATGCGCCGGCAGCGATCCC
>JBAVEE010000180.1:0-6597 GCA_049587575.1 Bradyrhizobium sp. | reverse complement strand
TCGCATCCTCGGCGTTGACCGTTACCGTCACCGGAAAATGTCCGGCGCCGATCGTGCTTGGCGGACGGACCTTCAGCTTGATGTCCTTGGACTGACCGGCGTCGATCGGGATCGAGGACAATTCCTGGCTGCCATAGGCCTCCGTGAAGGAGGTTTCGAAATTGGCAGGAGCCTCGGCCGCGAAGCTCGCGACCAGATTGCGCCCGCTGTCGTTCTTGATCGTCAAGGCGTATTCGAAGTTGGATTTCGGACTGCCGCGAAGCGAGGGAAGTTTCGATGTCACCGTCAGCTTGGCCGGCAATTCCTTGGCGAGCGCCACGTTCAGCGGCAGAGTCGCCTCGTTACCCTGCCCTTCCGCCTTCACCGTCAGCGTCTGCTCGCTCAAGGCGGCGTTCGCCGGCACGTCGAGACGAAGCTGAAGGGCAACGCTGGCGTCCGGCGCCGGCATCGCCGCGGCGACCGGTTGGCCGCCGCCCAGCAACGTCGCGGTCCAGCCGCTCGGTACGCCCGTGACCGACAGCCGGTATCGCTGGGGTCCCAGTCCGTAGTTCTGCAGGCGCAACGGAATGTTCGAGGTGGTGCCTGGCCTGACCGTGACCGCGGGATAATCGGTCATCAGGTAAAGACCCTTGATGTCGCGCGGAGTATCCGCCGCATGCGCCGCGGGGACCATCAAACCGACAATGAAAGCCAAGGGGGCGAGATCACGTGCTCGCATCGCAACACTCCTGCCAGGCGCAGATAGAAGAAACATGTGTCGCGGCTTCGGCCGATCAACCAAACTGCGACGGCGGAGTTCGAGAATTGCGCCGGGGATCGTGACAAAATCGGCACAAAGTTTCGAAAATTCCGTGGCGGTGTGTTACAATTGATATTGGGCAGTGTTTACAGAATGTTGGGCTCCTCATCATTTTGTCGCAGAAATTCTTTCGTAAAATTAATGTGACAGCGGCGGGACAAATCTCGAACCTGGCGCGTTTAATTCGTATCTAATCAAGTAAAAGTTATCGGGGGTGGAATCGATGAGAAGGGCGTTTGCCATATTCGCCTGCATCTGCATTCTCGCCGGCGGCCTTTACGTCGCCGTCAGCAAGTGGGCCATCCGGCATGAGACGCTGAACCTGTTCGACACAGCGCGGGCGCGCCCGGTCGCGGTGGATATCGCCGTGCGCCGCGATTACGAACTGAAGGCCGATGCCGGTTACTGGAAGCTTCCGGTCGCCATCATCAGCAACGGCAACACCGTCAAGAACACGGAGTATTCGTTCCTGGCCAACGTCCTTGCGGCGAGGGGATATCTGGTCGCCAGCATTCAGCAGGACCTGCCGACCGATCCGCCCTTGATGACCAGGGTCGGATTGCCTTACGTCGGCCGCCTGGGGGTTTATCAACGCGGCGAAGCCAATATCCTGTTCGTGCTCGGCCAGTTGAAAAAACTGCAGCCGAACGCCGACTACCATCACCTGACGCTGGTCGGACATTCCAACGGCGGAGACATCGCGATGTTCTTCGCCCAGCAACACCCGGAGCTGACGTCGAAGGTCGTGACGCTCGACAACCTGCGCGTTCCCTTCGTGCTCAGCGACAAGATGAAGATCCTGTCGTTCCGCTCGGACGACCCGCATTTCAAAACCGATCCCGGCGTGCTGCCGACCCCGCAAGAGGCCAAGGCTGACGGGATCGACATCGTCAAAACCCAATTCCAGCATACCTGGATGAGCGACCGCGGCCCGGATTCCGCGAAGGAGATGATTCAATCCACCCTCGACCAGTTTCTGGGCGACAGTTCCGCGAGCGATCTCGGGCCGGCGCCGACCGACAATCCGCTGATCGCCAAGCTCGGACCGGCGCCGTATCCATAGGAGCGGTCCATGGCGGATCCCCCGTGCCGTCCCGGATCAGCTTGCCGTTTCGGCTTGGCGCCTTGCCGGCTCGCGCAGCTCCTGGCGTTGCGCAATTTCTTCGTCGGTAAGTCGTGCATCATAGATCGAGCGCGGTTCGATCCTCCGCGAAACCATCGTTGCAATGATCACCGCGACCAAGAGCGGCGCTATGAACGACCGGTCCTGACCGGTCAATTCCATGATCAGAACGACCGCCGAGATCGGTCCTTGCGTGGTCGCCGCCAGAACAGCGCCGGCACCGACGACCGCGGCCAGCGCAGGCTGCGCCTCGGGCCAAAACAGGAAGCACGCGTGACCGAGAACCCCGCCAAGCAGCGCTCCAAGTGCCAGCGATGGGGTAAACAAGCCTCCCGGCACGCCGCTTCCCAGGCACAACACCGTCGCAGCGGGCTTGAGAACCAGAAGCACCAGCAGAAGCGCGAACGGAAGCTGGTCCGTGAAGGCGAGTTGGACGATGTCCTTGCCGTTTCCAAGCAATTGCGGAAACAAAATCGACACCACCCCGAGCAGTCCGAGCGCCAAAAGGGGAGCCACCAGTCGCCGCCAGTGCTTCGGCCGGTTTCGGTCGGCCCGCGCGATTACCCGCACGAACCCGACCGACACGAGACCGGCGATCGGTCCGATCAGTACCGCCAAGGCCAGATTGGCGGTGAAGTTATCGAAGCGAGGGATCGCGTAGGTCGGGACATTCGGCAGCACCAGCCATGCTGTCGCCGCAGCGATAACGGACGTCAGGAGCGCGGGCAGCACAAGGCGCAAAGCCAGCATGCCGCGCAGCACCTCCAGCGCAAACAGCGCGCCGCCCAACGGCACGCCGTAGGCAGCGGCCATGCCGGCTCCCGCACCGCAAGCGACCAAAAGCCGGCGTTGTTCGTCGGATAAACCCGCCTTGTCAGACAGGGCATTGGCGATGACCGCGCCCGCCTGTTTGGGCGCCCCTTCACGGCCGAGCGAAGCGCCCATTCCGACGACAATGACGGACAGCACCGCGCTGCCCAACGTTCGCCACGCCGGCAACCGTCCCGCGGAAAACCAGATCGCCTCCGTGATGTCGATGCTGTTGCCGCTGGTCAAACGCACCAGCACGATCTGGCCTGCGCCGGTAACCAGTCCCGCCCCCAGAAGTACGAGAATGTGCCGCCAGGGCATTGCCTGCGCAGCCGCGTCCAGCAAAGTTGGGCCCGGCCACACGAAATGCTGAACCGCCTGCAGGATCAGCGTCAGCGCGGCAGCGCATGCGCCCGTCCCAAGACCGGTGAGCACAATAGCCAGCCAAAAGCGGCCGCCGGCATTCGGGCCAAGTTTCGACGTTGCCGGGCCGGAAAGGTCATCGCCCACTTCGTTCAAGGCCCCTTATGCGTATTCCACCCTGTGTAACCGCCATGCCGTTCGGCTGTCGCCCCAAAACGACGTGACCTGGCCGGGGCTCGCGGCACGGGCCGCAAAAAAGACCGCCCTTTTCGGAGCGGTCCTTTCAAGCCGGCTGCCGAAGCGCGGTGTTGACGCACTTCGGCACCGCAAAGTCGATCAGGTGTTGCTCGGATATTTGTACTCCGGAGCCGCTTTCAGCTGATCGGCGTTGGCATCCATCGTCGCATGCCATTTCTTGTCCTTGGCGTCATAGGTGAGCTTGATCGCGGAAGGACGAACCGCGACATAGTGATCGCCCATTCCAAGGAATCCGCCGACGCCGACGATATAACCGTCGACGCTGGTGCCGTTGTAGGCGACATCCTTGATCGTGCCGATATCCTGATTGGCACTGTTGTAGACGTCGAGACCGACCACTTTTGAACTAAGCTCGGCCTTCGCCGGAACGCTGGCAAACATGCCGCCGGAATGCGCTTCGGAATTGCCCATGTTCGAGCCTGAGGTCTGATCGTTCGAGCCGACGGTGGTGAATTCGGTCGCCGAGTTCGGTCCGATGAACATCGTCACCGGGTTGCCCGATTTATCGTTGGCTTGCACGAGAAACGAATCCGGAACCACTTTGATGTTGGTGAAGCCGGACTGCTGCAGGCTGCTGGTCAATTGCTGGCGAAGGCCGGAGCTGCTCGAATGCTGATTGGCGGCCGTCGTCGGCGAGGCAGTCGAACCGGAGTTCGAACTTGCGGCCTGCGCCAAAGCCACTGACGAAGCCGTCGTCAGGATCGCAGCTGCCACCAGGGTTGTTTTCTTCATCGCTTGATCTCCATTGTTTCGTTGCCCATGGCGATGCAACGGAATGGATGTCAGCTCGTTCCGAATTATTGCGGTCCAATGAAAGTTAAATTTCAATTAAGTCTGTGATCGCGCAAAAGAGGCCGGCAACGCGAGTGACGCGCTACCGGCCTTGTGCGTGCCTGAGCTAGCCGTTTCCAAGCGGAATGGCGACGTAGTGAGGGCCATCGCCGGAGCGAACCTTCATCAATACGCTGTTCTTGCTCTCGGCCTTTGCGGTTTTGACGGCCTCACGGAGGTCACCCGGATTGGCGACGCTTTTTCCCGCAACTTCGAGAATCACGTCGCCTTCCTTGACGCCACGATCGGCTGCGGCGCTCTTCGGATCGACATCGGTGACAACGACGCCGGTTTTGCCGGCACCTGCGACCGAGCTTGCGGGCGCGACCGTCAGGCCGAGCCGCGGAACATCCGCTCCCTGAGAATCATGACGCGGTTCGGCGTTTGCCTCCTGCACAGCGGGCAACTGACCCAGCGTCAGGTTGACGGCCTCGTCTTTTCCCTTGTGCAGGACGTTGAGCTTGACCGCGTTGCCGGGCGGGAGGCTGCCGATGGTACGGGCAAGCTCGCGGGGATCCTTGACCGCCTCACCGTTCACCGAGGTGATGACGTCGCCGGATTCGATCCCGGCTTTGGAGGCAGGCCCGTTGGCTTGAGGTTCCAATACCAGCGCGCCCTCCGCCTTCTTCATACCAAGGCTGTCGGCGATATCCTGCGTCACCGGCTGTATCTGAACGCCGATCCAGCCGCGGCTGACGGTTCCCTTATCCTTGAGTTGGGCGATCACGTTCTTCACGGTCGGAGCCGGGATCGCGAACGCGATTCCGACGCTTCCGCCCGAGGGGGAATAAATCGCGGTGTTCACGCCGACGACTTCCCCTTGCATATTGAAGGTGGGCCCGCCCGAATTGCCCTTGTTGACCGGCGCGTCGATCTGGATGAAATCGTCGTAGGGGCCATTGCCGATATCGCGGCCACTGGCCGAGACGATGCCGGCGGTGACGGTTCCACCAAGTCCGAAGGGATTGCCGACCGCAAGAACCCAGTCGCCGATCCGCGGCTTGCCTGCTGCAAGTTTGGCAAACGGGAAGTCCGCGCCGCCTTCGACCTTGATCAGCGCGACGTCGGTGCGCGCATCGGTGCCGATCACCTTGGCGGTGTAGGTCTTGCCATCGTCGGTCGTGACTTCGACTTTGTCGGCGTCATCAACGACATGGTTGTTGGTTACCGCGTAGCCGTCCGGCGAGATGAAAAAACCCGAACCCTGACCCATCATGACGCCATGACCGCCGTGGCGGCCGCGCATTCCGGGAGGAGTGCCTTCAGGCCCGCCGAACTGACGAAAGAAGCGCTCCATCGGTGGGCCCGACTGATCCGACCCACCCTCGCTGCGATCGCTCGCATCGGCGGCCTTGTCCTTCATCGTGACCTTGACCGAAATCACCGAGGGTTTCACGCGCTGCACGATATCGGCGAAACCGATCGGCTGCGCGACCTTGCTGACATCGGCATTGACCTGCGCATGGGCCGGGCTGGCGAGAATGCCAAAGCCGCCGGACGAGGCATCAAGGCCGTAGACGGCGACGCCCAGGCCGGCAACGACGGAAGCCATCAGCGCGAGCTTGCGCGCGGAGAGCAGCGAACGCCGGGCTCGAAGATAGAGGGGAACTGAATCGGGGTCGGATCGACGATCTGTCATAGCAAAGTCTCCATGAGTTGGGGCAATGGCGCGGCTGGCGCCTGATGCTGGCACTCAACATGGGACTCCCCGCCTTACGGGGTGCTGGCCGGGAAGTTAATGTTCTGCAACAAACACGCGGTCTTCGAAATAAATCTCGCTCAAGGGGAACGAGCCGTCGGGCCGCGCATTCCGCTCACGGCGTGAGAGCCGGGCAATCGGCCCCGCTCCCCGTATGCAAACACCACAGGACTGTCCTGTGCCGCGTTCGCCGAGATCAGGGGATGAAA
This sequence comes from Bradyrhizobium sp., assembly GCA_049587575.1. Lineage (GTDB taxonomy): Bacteria > Pseudomonadota > Alphaproteobacteria > Rhizobiales > Xanthobacteraceae > Bradyrhizobium. The sequence goes on along the minus strand of JBAVEE010000180.1, from coordinate 505 downwards.
TGAAAAAAATGGCCGCCATGGTGTTGCTGTTGGCGACGCCCGCATTCGCGCAAACGCCGTCGGCGCCAAAAGAACCGGTGTGTGAACCCACGGGGCGCACTTCGAAGGGCGATCTGGTCTATTCAATGGAATGCCGGAACATTCCGGGACTGCCCGCCGGAACCAAACCGGCCGGATACAACCCGACACCGGACTCCAAGGGAATGACGGCGCCTGCCCCGCCGCTATCACCTCCAGAGAGCAAATAGAGAAAGTTTCGTCATCCAGCCGATACGGCTGTTTCTGCGGTTAGGTTTGGTTCGCATCCCGGCGTCCCGAATCATCGGCCGTAATCCCGCGGCTGGTTCCGCGGCGCAGCCGGATGCAAAAGAAGTCTGGCGACCTTGAGGCAAATCAACGCGTAAGGCTCCCTGAAGGCATCAATGTTAAAAATGGTCAAATTGATATTTCGCTGCACCCGGACGGGCATGAATGTTCAGATCGAGATGCCCGAAATGGCACCGAC
>JBAVEE010000179.1:0-1702 GCA_049587575.1 Bradyrhizobium sp. | reverse complement strand
CGCTTTCAACACCGAGGTTTCATCCACCTTCGCGCCCTTGTCGCGGACCACGACCGCGGTGACGCCCTCGCCGAAATCCGCGTGCGGCACGCCGATCACGGCGGATTCGATCACGCCCGGCATGGCGTCGATCTCGCTCTCGATTTCCTTGGGATAGACATTGAAGCCGCCGGAAATCACGAGATCCTTGCCGCGGCCGAGAATGTGCACATAGCCCTTGGCGTCGATCTTGCCGAGATCGCCGGTGATGAAGAAGCCGTCGTCGCGGAACTCGGCTTTGGTCTTCTCCGGCATCCGCCAGTAACCCTTGAAGACGTTGGGGCCCTTGACCTCGATCATGCCAATTTCTTCGCGCGCCAGCTCCTTGCCGGTCTCCGGATCGGTGACGCGCACCGAGACGCCGGGCAAGGGATGGCCGACCGCGCCGGCGACGCGCTCGCCGTCATATGGGTTGGAGGTATTCATATTGGTCTCGGTCATGCCGTAGCGTTCGAGCACGGCGTGACCGGTGCGGGCAAACCATTCGCGATGGGTGTCGGCGAGCAGCGGCGCGGAGCCCGAAACGAACAGCCGCATGTGTTTGGTGGATTCCTTGTTCAGCGCCGGGCTTTGCAGCAGCCGGGTGTAGAATGTCGGCACCCCCATCAGCACGGTGGCGCGCGCCATCAGCCTGATGATCAATTCGGGATCGAATTTCGGCAGGAAGATCATCGAGGCGCGGGCGAACAGCGTGACGTTGCTGGCCACGAACAATCCGTGGGTGTGATAGATCGGCAGCGCGTGGATCAGGACGTCCTTGTCGGTGAAGCGCCAGTAGTCGACCAGTGAGAACGAATTCGACGCAAGATTATCGTGCGTCAGCATCGCGCCCTTGGAACGTCCGGTGGTGCCGGAAGTGTAGAGAATGGCCGCAAGGTCGTCGTCCGCGCGCGGTACCGTCACGAATTCCGGCTTCGCGTTGGCGGCGGCATCCGTCAGCGAACCCTTGCCGTCGCCTCCCAGGGTTTCGACTCTGGCGCCGACCTTCGCCGCGATCGCACCGATGCCTTGCGCCTTCGATGGGTCGCACACCACCAGCGAGGGCTCGGCGTCGGTGATGAAATATTCCAGCTCGTTGAGCGTGTAGGCGGTATTGAGCGGCAGATACACCGCGCCGGCGCGCACCGCGGCGAGATAGAGCACCAGGCCCGGCACCGATTTTTCGGTTTGGGCCGCGACGCGATCGCCGGGCTTGACGCCGCGATCGACCAGCACATTCGCCATCTGCCCGGCGCGGGAAATCAGCTCGCCATAGCTGATGCGCGTTCCGTCGACGGTTTCGATCGCGAGGCGGCCCGGATCGTCAAGGCCATCGAACAGGCGGGAAAACAGGTTGGTGTTCGCAGTGGTTTTGCGGGGCGCGTTCATGCATCATTCCGGTCGGCGGGCGCGGTCGTGAAGGCCGTATAATCTTACAATCTCAAGGGCTTCAATAGCAAAGACGCCCCTCACAAGGCAACGGAGACGGTTTGCATGTCAAATAGCGGGAAACGCGTGGCCTGGGTGACCGGCGGCGGCAGCGGGATCGGCGAGGCCGGGGCGGAGGCGCTGGCGGCGGATGGCTGGACGGTGGTGGTGTCGGGGCGGCGGAAAGACGCGCTGGATGCGGTGGTGGCGAAGATCACCAAGAGCGGCGGCAAGGCCGAGGCGATCCCGCTGGATG
>JBAVEE010000178.1:0-2007 GCA_049587575.1 Bradyrhizobium sp. | reverse complement strand
CACATCGGGTCCGCTGTTCCAGAATGTTGTATTGAAGGCGGACCGTGGGACGACGCGTCTGAAAAGTAGCATTGATGGTCTGGACCGGTTGGTTTCCGCTCGCACCCTGAACCATTTCCCAATTGTGGTCGTCGCGGCGACGACCGTATCGGCGGCGCTCGCCGATTGGCGCGAACAAACGAAGGTTATCATTGGCGTGGCCGGTCTTTCCGTGCTCGTGATCACTGCCGTACTGTTCCTGATCGCTCGGCAATTGTCGCGGCAGCATCAAGTCTCGCAGCGAAAGTTGGCGCGGGGTAAGCAGCGTCTCCAAACTGCCATCAACAACATGACGCAAGGTCTGCTGCTGTTCGACTCATCGCACCGGGTCATTGTCTGTAATCAGCGATATATTGAAATGTACAGGTTGTCACCCGATGTGGTGAAGCCAGGTTGCAGCTTCCGCGATCTGATCGCGCATCGCATCGAAGCTGGATCCCTTCAAGTTGATGATCTCGATGCACATTGTGCTCGGATTTTGGAGCATGTTGCGCGTGGCGAAGGCACCATAATAAATGCTCCGGATGGACGCTCAATCCAGGTTTCGCACCGGCTTGTGTCTGATGGCGGATGGGTTGCCACGCATGAAGATATCACTGAGCGGTTGCGTCACGAGAGCAATGTCCTTCAACAGGCCGCCGAACTAGCGCGCACCCAGGAGGTACTAACAGGGGCAGTCAACGCAAGCCCGGACGCGCTGGTCATTTATGACGAAAGAGATCGGCTGGTAACCTGCAACGAAGCATATCGTCAGATTTATGCCCAATCAGCCGCCGCGATTTATCCGGGCGCATTGTTCGAAGACGTCCTGCATTGTGGTCTTGACAACAACCAGTATCCCGAAGCTGGTGAAACATCGGCCCAGCGGTCCGCATGGCTTGCTGAACGGATGAGGTTGCATTGCGCCCCTTCGACGGACGTCCTTCAGCGTTTGTCGAATGGCCGCTGGATTCAGCTCCGTGAGCGTCGTACCGCGTCGGGACTCACGGTAGGTTTTCGGATCGATGTGACCGAGCTTCAGAACAAGACCGCTGAACTCGCGCGTTTAAATATGCAATTCGACGCTGCACTGAGCAATTTATCGCAAGGCATTTGCATGTTCGACGGGCAGAGGCGGCTCGTTGTCTGGAATCACCGTTTTGCGGAATTGTATCGATTGCCGCCAGATTTGCTGAAAGTAGGAACGTCCCACGACGCGATTATCAAGGACCTCATATCTCGCGGCATTCTCAAAGGCGATACGAGCGAGCCGGCTGTTAAGGTAAAGATTGCCGAATTAGCTCAGCTACCTTCCGATGCCCGCTCAAGCAGGGTCGATGAGTTTTCGGACGGGCGGCTGATCCTCATTGTCCGACAGCCAACGAAGGATGGCGGCTGGGTGGCAAGCCACGAAGACATCACTGAACAGCGGCGGGTGGAGGCCGAGATCGTTCACTTGGCCCGGCATGACGTGCTGACGGGACTGGCTAACCGCGCGGAATTCAACGCTAAACTTGAAGAAGCGAGCAAGCGCCTTAAGCGGAATGGCGGGGCTGCGACCTTGATGATGCTCGACCTTGACAAATTCAAAGCCGTCAACGACACGCTTGGGCATCTCGCCGGTGACCAATTGCTGGTTGAAGTGGGTAGACGCCTGCAATCCACGCTTCGGGAAACCGATGTGCTGGCACGCCTGGGCGGGGACGAGTTTGCGATCATCCAGGAGGGTGGAGCTAATCAATACGAGGGCGCTATCGCCCTCGCGTTACGAGTTATAGACACCATTACCGAACCATTCCACCTTAATGGCCATGCGGCCAGTATTGGGACCAGCATTGGTATTGTCCTCGCCCCGGAAGATGGCGTTGACCCCGAGGAGCTGGTTAGGAAAGCCGACCTTGCGCTCTACGAAGCCAAGGTAAATGGACGAAATGATTATCGGGTATTCCGAGCCGAGATGCTTGAGGTTGCTCAAACGCAGCGATCGGC
>JBAVEE010000177.1:0-10276 GCA_049587575.1 Bradyrhizobium sp. | reverse complement strand
CACGATCAGGCTCGACACCGCCGACTTGCTTCCGTACTTCGCCAGCACATCGTCGGCGATTGAGTTGGGGATCGGCCGTGGCTTTTCGATCCGGCTCAAGAGCGGCAGCAGGATCAGGAAATAGGCGAAGTAGCACGCCGTCAGGATGCGCCCGGCAATGACGTAGATGCCTTCCGGCGGCTGCGCGCCGAGATAGCCCAGGAGCACGCAGACCACGACGAAGATCCAGAAGAACTGCTTCGCCAGCGGGCGATATTTCGACGAGCGGGTCTTGGCGGCATCGAGCCAGGGCAGGAACGCCAGCACGATGATCGCCGAGAACATCGCGATCACGCCCGCGAGCTTGTTCGGGATCGAGCGCAGGATCGCGTAGAACGGCAGATAGTACCATTCCGGCACGATATGCGCCGGCGTCACGCCGGGATTGGCCGGAATGTAGTTGTCGGCGTCGCCAAGGTAGTTCGGCATGTAGAAGATGAACCACGCGAAGAAAAGCAGGAAACAGGAAATGCCGAACGCGTCCTTGATGGTCGCGTAGGGCGTAAACGGCACGGTGTCCTTTTCCGTCTTGGCCTCGACGCCGGCCGGATTGTTCTGACCCACGACGTGCAGCGCCCAGACGTGCAGCACCACCACGCCGGCGATCACGAACGGCAGGAGGTAATGCAGCGAGAAGAAGCGGTTCAGCGTCGGATCGCCGACCGAGTAGCCGCCCCACAGCAGGGTCACGATGCTGTCGCCGACATAGGGAACGGCCGAGAACAGGTTGGTGATGACGGTGGCGCCCCAGAAGCTCATCTGGCCCCACGGCAGCACGTAGCCCATGAAGCCCGTGGCCATCATCAGCAGGTAGATGATGACGCCGAGAATCCACAGCACCTCGCGCGGTTCCTTGTACGACCCGTAATACAGGCCGCGGAACATGTGGATGTAGACCGCGAAAAAGAACATCGACGCGCCGCTGGCGTGCATGTTGCGCAACAGCCAGCCATAGTTCACGTCGCGGACGATGCTTTCGACCGACTTGAAGGCCATGGTGGCTTCCGGCGTGTAGTGCATCGCCAGGATCACGCCGGTGACGATCTGCAGCGCCAGCATCATCGAGAGAATGGCGCCGAAGGTCCACCAGTAGTTCAGGTTGCGCGGCGTCGGATAGGCCACGAACGAGGAATGCATAAGACCGAAAATCGGCAGACGCCGTTCAATCCACTTCATGGCGGGATTGGTCGGCTGGTAGTCGGATGGTCCGCTCATAATGCGATCCCTGGGAAAATAAGACGAAGCGACGGGCTCAAGGTCTCGGATACCGGATCCGAGGCTCAGCCAATCTGGATTTTGCTATCGGAGACGAATTGATACGGCGGCACCGCCAGGTTGAGAGGCGCGGGTCCCTGGCGAATGCGACCGGAGGAGTCGTATTGCGAACCGTGGCAGGGGCAGAAGAAGCCGTCGTAATTGCCCTCATGGGCAATCGGGATGCAGCCGAGATGGGTGCAGATGCCGATCACGACCAGCCATTGGTCGTGCCCCTCCTTGACCCGGGACTGGTCGGTCTGCGGATCCGGGAGGCTTGCGACCGGCACCGCGCGGGCTTCCTCGATCTGCTTCTTGGTGCGGTTCATGATGTAGATCGGCTTACCCCGCCAGAACACCTTGATGTCCTGCCCCGAGGCAATCGGCGTCAGATCGACTTCGATCGGCGCGCCGGCCGCGATGGTCGATGCGTCCGGATTCATCTGGGAAATGAACGGCCAGAGCGTGGCCACTCCGCCGACGGCGGCGGCGGCTCCCGTTGCAACAAAGAGGAAATCACGGCGTGTAGGATGATCCGCCGAAGACGCTGTCGTCACGATTCCAAACCCTTTCTTGGCTGCAGCCGGTGGAACCGCCCCAGGCAACGCATGAACGACACCCAAGGGAGGCTGCCGGCGCCCGCGACCCCCGCGGCGGCAGAAAGACCGCTTCTCCCGGCCCATCGGGCGGAACAAGCAGTCCAGAATCGTTCTATTGGCACCCTTGCCGGACGAGCGCAAGCCCGCTATCGGCTGGCCGGCGTGCAATGCACTAATTGATGATTTAACCGGACATTTCGCGGGAGACCCGAAGGGCCGCCACAGAATGCAGATTGCGCTTTTCCAACCCGATATCCCCCAGAACACCGGGACGATTCTTCGGCTTTGCGCCTGCCTGGACGTGGCGGCCCATATCATCGAACCCGCGGGTTTCCCGGTGTCCGACCGGCATTTCCGCCGGGCCGGCATGGATTATCTCGACCAGGTCACCCTGATACGGCACGACTCGTGGTCAAAATTCCAGCAATGGCGTAACGACAACGGTTACCGGCTGATCCTGTTCACGACCAAGGGTGCCAGCTCCTATCTTGATTATCGCTACGGCTTGAAGGACATCCTGCTGTTCGGGCGGGAATCGGCAGGCGTCCCGGACGAAGTCGCCGCCGCCGCCGACGCCCGGCTGGTGATTCCGATCAGGCCAAGCCTGCGCTCGCTTAATATCGCGGTCGCTGCGGCGATGGCATTGGGCGAGGCGCTGCGGCAAACCAGGGCTCCGACCAGCCCGCGGGGTCAGGCATTGTAATGGATATTTCCATGATCGAGGATCGCAAGGCGCGCGCGAAGGCCTGGTTCGAAGCCCTGCGCGACGACATCTGCCTGGCCTTCGAGCGGCTGGAGGACACGGCGCCGGCATCGCTCTATCCGGGCGACGCCGGGCGCGTCGTGCGTACCCCCTGGGACCGCACGGACCATACCGGCCGGCCCGGCGGCGGCGGCGTGATGAGCATGATGCACGGGCGGCTGTTCGAGAAAGCCGGCGTGCATTGCTCGACGGTGCATGGCGAATTCGCCCCCGAATTCCGCGCGCAAATTCCCGGCGCCGCCGACGATCCGGCCTTCTGGGCATCCGGCATTTCGCTGATCGCGCATCCGCGCAATCCGAACGTCCCGGCGGTGCACATGAACACCCGCTTCGTCGTCACCACCAAGGCGTGGTTCGGCGGCGGCGCGGATCTGACGCCGGTGCTGGACCGGCGGCGGACCCAGGATGATTCCGACACGATTGCCTTTCACGCCGCGATGCGGGCCGCCTGCGATGCTCACGCGGCGGTGGCGAGCTACGAAAAATACAGGAAATGGTGCGACGAATATTTCTACCTGCCGCATCGCAAGGAAGCGCGCGGCATCGGCGGCATTTTCTACGACTGGCACGATTCAGGCGACTGGGACGCCGACCTTGCCTTCACGCAGGACGTCGGCCGTGCATTTTTGCAGATCTATCCCGAGCTTGTCAGACGCAATCTCGACGCCTCGTGGACCGCGGCGGACCGCGAGGAGCAATTGATCCGGCGCGGGCGTTACGTCGAGTTCAACCTGCTGTACGACCGCGGCACCATTTTCGGCCTGAAGACCGGGGGAAATGTGGATTCGATCCTGTCGTCGATGCCGCCGGAAGTGAAGTGGCCGTAGTTGCTTGCGTCATTGCCAGTCGTTGGCTCCGCGCAATGACGAAGAAATCACGCGAACTGCCGCACCGCCGCCGAGATCATGACGACGCCGCCGGCGATCACGGCGGCGTCGAGGATGGCGGCGTGGATGTGCACCGGCATGCGCTCCACGAAGGCCTTGGCGAAAAAGGCCCCCGGCAGCGCGATGGCGCCGATCAGAAGCGCAAAGGCGAGCACCTGGGCGGTGACGGCGCCGGCCAGTCCGAACACGGAAATCTTGATGACGCTGGTGGCAACCGAGATCACGGCGTCGGTGGCGATCACGGCCGCGCCTTCGAGGCCCGCGGCCATCAATAGCGACAGCAGGATCACGCCAGAGCCCGAGGTGCCGCCCACCACGAGGCCGTAACCCACCGCGCCAAGGCCAAGTCCGGTGTCGCCGATCCTGAAATTGCGGCGTCGGGCCAGACGGCGCAGCGGCACGCTTGAGATCAGCATGGCGCCGATCACCAGCGCCGCGCCGGCATTGGTCAGCCGCGTATAGCCGTAGGCGCCGAGCGCGGTCGTCAATGCGGCGGCCGAGATCACGATCAGCCCACGGCGGCCGTCGACATAACGGCGATAGGCCGTGACGCGGCTGAGGTTGGTGAACAGGGCCGATATCGCGATGATCGGCACCACCGGCTCGGCGCCGATCAGCGGCACCAGAACCAGCGGCATCAGCGCGCCGGTGCCGTAGCCTGCGAGGCCTCCGAGCACCGAGGCAAACAGCGCGACGCCTGCAACCAGCAGGAGTTGGGCCAGCGAAATATCGGCAAAGCCGGCAACGAGGTTCACGGCCTGCCGTCGCGGGTGAAACGTGTGACGGTTTGATCCGCAATGGCCTTGAGCGCCGGTTCATCGAGGGGGAAATCCGCCGCGAGCCAGGCGTCCTCGGCCAATGCCAGCACCTGCCCGAGCCCGGGGCCCTGGGCCATTCCGCGCGCGATGAAATCGGCGGCCTTCAGCGGAAATTTCGGCGCGCTCCAGCGCTCCGGCAAGGTGGCAAGCTCCCGCCACGACGCCGCACCGGCACGGCCTCCCGAGCGCGCCCACGCCAGCAGCAGCCGGTCGCGGTAGCGATCCTCGCCCAGCCGATAAAGCCGCCGGCGCGCGGTTGCTTCGTCCATGCCGGCGAGCCGCCACCAGCGATGGCCCATGGAATCGAGCGCCTTGGTCTCGGCTTTGCTCAATCGCAGGCGCGTCGCGAGCCGCCTCGCGTCCTCGGTGACGGCGACCGCCAGCGCGCCAAGACGGCGAACCGGGTCCGGCGCAAATCCCAGCGAGCGCTCTGCTGAAATCATCGCCGCAAACGGCCCGGTATAGGCAACGCCGCCGAAGATCGGCAGCAGCAATCCGCCATCGACCATCGCGGCGATGGCGCCGGCCGCGCCTTCCGCGATCATCAGCTTCAGCATTTCCAAGCCCACGCGTTCGGCGGAAAGCGTCGCAAGCCCTGCGCGCCCGCCGATGCATGCGAGGTATCCGGCGCGATCGGGTTGGCCTTCGCCATAGGCGGCGTGAAAGCGGAAAAACCTGAGGATACGCAAATAATCCTCTGCTATCCGCTGGTTCGGATCGCCGATGAAACGCACGCGTTTGGCCGCGATATCATCCAGTCCGCCGACGTGATCGTGCACATGGCCCTCGGCGTCGACCGACAGGCCGTTGATGGTGAAGTCGCGCCGCTCCGCGTCACGCACCCAGTCCCGGCCGAATGCGACCTTCGCCTTGCGGCCGAACGTTTCGGTGTCCTCGCGCAACGTCGTGACCTCGAACGGATGCGCATCGATCACGAGCGTTACGGTGCCGTGTTCGATACCGGTCGGCACGCTCTTGATGCCGGCCGCCCTGGCGCGGCGGATCACCTCGTCCGGCAAGGCGGTCGTTGCAATGTCGACGTCGCCCGGCGGAATCTTCAGGAGCGCGTTGCGCACCGCGCCGCCGACCACGCGGGCTTCCTCGCCGTTGCCGTTCAGCAGCTTCAGCACGCGGGCGGCTGGACCGGAATTGAGCCAGGGCGCGTCATCGAGCACCCGCACGTCACTCATTTTTCAACTCCGGGAACCAATCTGCCGTTCTCCACATGCGCGGGTACGTAGGTTGAGTTCGGTGGCGCGCCGGAGAAATGCGCAAGCAGAATGAAACTGGCCACCACGAGCAGCAGCGAACCGAGCAACAGTTTGGCGATGACGTTCACCGGCCAGGACGACTGCACCAGCAATCCGGAGCGCGTCGCGATCAAAAACAGCACATAGACCCCGAACGGGATCAGGAAAATTGCGATCTCCGTGACGGCCGGACGGATCATGGCAGGCAAATCCGTTCGTACAGCACGCGCAGGATTCCGGCCGTTGCACCCCAGATGTAGCGGTCTTCGTAAGGCATGGCGTAGTATGAACGCTCGATGCCGCGGAATTCCTTGCTGTGCAGCTGGTGGTTCAGCGGATTCATCAGGAACGCCAGCGGGACCTCGAACGCATCGTCTACTTCCGAATGGTTGATGCGCAGTTCGAAGCCCGGCCGTACCCGCGCGACCGTCGGCAGGATGCGGAATCCGAAGCTGGTTCCGTACAGATCGAGATAACCGGTCGGATCCACGAATTCCCGGCTGAGGCCGATCTCTTCCTCCGCCTCGCGCAGCGCCGTATCGAGCGGCGAGGCGTCGGTCGCATCGATCTTGCCGCCGGGAAAGGAAATCTGGCCGGCATGATCGTTGAGGTGCGCGGCGCGCTGCGTCAGCAGCACGGTCGGTTGCGGATGGTCCACCACCGGGATCAATACCGCCGCGGGACGGATCGGCTGCTCGCGCGCGATGATCTGCAGCATGCGGTCGGTGCCCTGGTCGCCGCTGGCAGGAACCAGGCCGGGATCGCTGAGACCTGCGGGAACGTCGAAACCCAGCCGCGCACGGGCCCGATCGAAAAATTCCGCCGAGCTGATCGCAGCGGGATCGCTCTTCAACATCGGCTCGTTCAAAGCGCGCCCCTCACCTGCTCCGCATCCGCCATCGCGAAAAATTCGCCAGCGGACGCGACCCCGAACATCTGGCGACCATCGACCATCCGCTCCTCGCCCATGTCAACCAGATCGTAGTAGAGCGCGCGGGTGACCTTGGCCCACAGTTCGGCGCGGACGTGAAGATAGGGCGTAAGGCCGCCGTCGGGGGCGGCCTCGAACCGCAGCCGGTGCGCCAGATCGCACACGACCCAGTCGTCGACATTGGTGCGGAAGCGCAGCAGTTGGCCCCTTATATCGCTCTCCCTGAGCATCTCGACGGCAAGAAACGGCGCGTCGTCGACCCGGATGCCGACCTTCTCGACCGGCGTCACGAGAAAGTGTTTGCCGTCTTCGCGCTTGAGGATCGTCGAAAACAGCCGGACCAGCGCCGGCCGCCCGATTGGCGTCCCCATATAGTACCATGTGCCGTCACCGGCGATTCGGATGTCCAGATCGCCGCAGAACGGCGGATTCCACAAATGCACCGGCGGCAATCCTTTCCCGGTGGAACCCGCGTTCGCAGCATCCCTGACGGCAGCGAAGATTCCTTCAAGGTTTTGATTGCCTTCGAGGCCCTGATCGGTGGTCCGCCCTTGCTTCGCCATTGTTTACCCTGACTCTGAGCGCCTCGGTTTGGCACGATTGGTGCAAGTCTTGTTAGTGCAAGTCTTGCAGCGTGCGCCGTGGACGAGTTCGGCCCGTAATATGCCGGATCAAGTCGCCACATCGTGATGCCGTTCATACCCCGAAACGCCGATAATGTGGGGATAGTTTAATTCAACGAATACATGACCTTCGCATGAGTTTAGCATGGAGGTCATGGCATGACGACGCGATCGGCGGCGTTTCGGGCAAGGATAAAGGAGAACGAAATGGCTGGCGCGGACAGTGTCGAAAAACTCGAGGACGTCATCGTCCGCTCGGCCGAACAGGTCGCCGGCCAAATCCGCGCGGTCAAAGACGCCATCTCCACCGTCATCTTCGGCCAGGACCGTGTGGTCGAAAACACCCTGGTGACGATCCTGTCGGGCGGTCACGCGCTGCTGATCGGCGTGCCCGGCCTCGCCAAGACCAAACTGGTGGAAACCCTGGGGATTACGCTCGGGCTGGATGCCAAGCGCATCCAGTTCACGCCGGACCTGATGCCGTCGGATATCCTGGGTGCCGAAGTGCTGGACGAGAGCAGTTCCGGCAAGCGGTCGTTCCGTTTCATCGCGGGTCCGGTTTTCGCGCAGCTTTTGATGGCCGACGAGATCAACCGCGCCAGCCCGCGCACCCAATCGGCGCTGCTGCAGGCCATGCAGGAACAGCACATCACGGTTGCCGGCGCGCGCCACGATTTGCCGAAGCCGTTTCACGTGCTGGCGACGCAAAATCCGCTGGAGCAGGAAGGCACCTATCCATTGCCGGAGGCGCAGCTCGACCGCTTTCTGATGGAAATCGACGTCGACTATCCGGATCGCGACGCCGAGCGGCGGATCCTGTTCGAAACCACCGGCGCCGAAGAGACGCTGGCCAAGGCGGCGATGAACGCCGAAATCCTGATCACGGCGCAACGGCTGGTGCGGCGGCTGCCGGTCGGCAATTCCGTCGTGGAAGCCATCCTCTCGCTGGTACGCTCCGCGCGCCCGGGTCCGGAGGGCGGCGAGGCGGGCAAGCTGATCGCCTGGGGACCGGGTCCCCGCGCCAGCCAGTCGCTGATGCTCGCCGTTCGCGCCCGCGCCCTGCTCGACGGCCGTCTGGCGCCCTCGATCGACGACGTGCTCGATCTGGCGGAGCCGATTCTCAAGCACCGCATGGCGCTGACGTTCTCCGCCCGCGCCGAAGGCCGCACCATTCCCGACGTAATCAAACAATTGAAGACGCGGATCGGTTGATGGCCGCAGCCACCGAGCACACAGCCAGGGAGACCATAGCAATCCGACGTGCCGATGGCGAAAGCCGAACGCTCGCCGCATCGCTACCCCGCCTTGTGCTCGAAGCTCGCCGTATCGCGGCCAACGTGATTCACGGCCTGCACGGCCGGCGTCGCGCCGGCGCCGGAGAAAGTTTCTGGCAGTACCGCCGCTTCGTTTCGGGCGAGCCGTCGCAGAGGGTCGACTGGCGCCGCTCGGCGCGCGACGATCATCTCTATGTCCGCGAGCAGGAATGGGAAGCCGCGCATACGGTGTGGTTGTGGCCGGACCGTTCGCCATCGATGGCGTTCGCATCCAGGCAGGCGCGCGACAGCAAGCTGGAGCGCGCCCTGATCGTGACCTTTGCGCTGGCCGAGCTATTGGTCGCGGGCGGCGAGCGTGTCGGCATTCCGGGCCTGATCAACCCTACCGCCAGCCGCAGCGTCATCGACAAGATGGCGCAGGCGATGCTGCACGACGACGCGGCACGGCCCAGTCTGCCGCCGTCCTTTGTGCCGTCGGCGCTCGCCGAAATCGTGGTGTTGTCGGATTTCTGGTCGCCGATCGAGGAAATCCGCAGCATGCTTGCCGGATTGTCGGCGTCGGGCGCGCACGGCACGCTGGTTCAGATCGTCGATCCCGCGGAAGAAAGCTTCCCCTATTCCGGCCGTGTCGAGTTTGTCGAGCCCGAAGGCGGCAGTGTCGTCGTGGCGGGACGCGCGGAAAAATGGGCCGGCGACTACGTTGCGCGCGTGGCGCTCCATCGCGAGCAAATCCGCAAAGAGACCGGCAAGCTCGACTGGTTGTTCTCGACCCACACCACCAGCCGCTCGGCCGCCGAACTGCTGTTGTTTTTGCACTCGGGCATGATGGTGAGCAAGGGCAGCGCCCGCGCCGCGACGGTCAAAGCGGGGCGCGGCGCATGATCGCAGGCCTGCCGCTTTCGTTTGCCGAACCCGCTTTGCTGCTGGGCCTGCTGAGCCTGCCCCTGCTGTGGTGGCTGTTGCGTGTGATGCCGCCGCGGCCGCGGCGGATCGAGTTTCCGCCGACAAGGCTGTTGTTCGACATCGCGCCCAAGGAAGAAACCCCGTCGCGGACGCCGTGGTGGCTGACGGCGCTTCGCCTGCTGGCCGCTGCGCTCGTCATTCTGGCGGCCGCGGGACCGATCTGGAATCCGCAAACCGGCGCCGCCGGATCGAGTGCGCCGCTTGCCATCCTGCTCGACGATGGCTGGAGCGCGGCCTCGAGCTGGGAAGCGAGGGTAAAGGCCGCGGACGAATTGATCGCCAATGCCGACAGCAGCCGGCGCGGTGTTGCGCTGGTTCCGCTGTCCGAGCCGACACGTGACATCACGATCATGCCGGGCGGCGCGGCGCGGGTGGCGCTGCGTCAGCTCACGCCAAAACCCTATTCGATCGAGCGGATCGACACCCTGCCCGCCCTCGAGCGCTTTCTCAAGGCGACCGGCGACTGCGAGATCGCCTGGCTGTCGGACGGCGTCGATACCGGTCGCGGCGCGGACTTTCTCCCGGGCCTGAGCAAGACCGTGGGCGATCGCCCCTTGACGATTTTCGAAGGCGGTACCCCGCCCGCGCTGGCGCTGGCCGCTGCCGAAAACGCCGCAGCGAAGATGACGGTGAAGGTGCTGCGCGCCGAGGGTGGCGCTGCCGCGGGCATCGTGCGCGCGCTCGACCAGAAAGGCTCGCCGATCGGCGAGGCCCACTTCGCCTTTGCGCCGAGGGACCGCGAGACCGATGCGGCGTTCGATCTTCCGGTCGAGCTACGCAACGACATCGCGCGGCTTGAAATATCCAGCGAACGATCTGCCGGCGCCGTGCAACTGCTCGACAAGCGATGGCGCCGCCGCGCGATCGGCGTGGTC
>JBAVEE010000176.1:0-2275 GCA_049587575.1 Bradyrhizobium sp. | reverse complement strand
TCGAAATCCCTGAGCTTCTCGCCGGCCATCAGCCGCGCCGCGATCTTCGCCACCGGCATGCCGATCACCTTGGCGACGAACGGCACGGTGCGCGACGCGCGCGGGTTGACTTCGAGCACGTAGATATCGCCGTCCTTGATGGCGTACTGCACGTTCATCAGGCCCACCACGTCGAGGCCGAGCGCCAGTTCGCGGGTCTGCCGCTCGAGCTCGGCGATCATCCGGGCGTCGAGCGAGTGCGGCGGCAGCGAGCAGGCCGAGTCGCCGGAATGAATGCCGGCTTCCTCGATATGCTCCATGATTCCGACGATGAATGTGTCCTTGCCGTCGCACAGACAGTCGACGTCGATCTCGGTGGCATCGGACAAATAGCGGTCGAACAGCAGCGGGTTGGTGCCGAGCACCGTGTTGATCTGCCCGGTCTTGTCGTTGGGATAGCGCGCCTTGACGTCCCCGGGCACCAGTTCCGGCAAGGTGCCGAGCAGGTAATCGCCGAGCTGGCTGTCCTCGCGGATGATCTGCATCGCGCGGCCGCCGAGCACGTAGGACGGGCGCACCACCAGCGGCAGCCCGAGGTCGGCGGCCACCAGGCGGGCCTGCTCCACCGAATAGGCGATGCCGTTCTTCGGCTGCTTCAGGCGCAGCTTGTCGAGCACGCGCTTGAAGCGGTCGCGGTCTTCGGCGAGATCGATGGCGTCCGGCGAAGTGCCGAGGATCGGCACGTTGGCCGCCTCCAGCGTGTGGGCGAGCTTGAGCGGGGTCTGGCCGCCGAACTGCACGATGACGCCGTGCAGCTTGCCGTTCTGCCGTTCGGTCGCGATGATTTCGAGCACGTCCTCGGCGGTCAGGGGCTCGAAGTACAACCGGTCGGCGGTGTCGTAGTCGGTCGATACCGTCTCCGGATTGCAGTTGATCATGATGGTTTCATAGCCGGCGTCGTGCAATGCGAAGCAGGCGTGGCAGCAGCAATAGTCGAACTCGATGCCCTGGCCGATCCGGTTCGGCCCGCCGCCGAGAATGATGACCTTGTTCCTGTCCGAAGGCGCGCTCTCGTCCGCCGGCGCGCCCGCGAACGGCGCTTCATAGGTCGAATACATGTAGGCGGTGGGCGAGGCGAATTCCGCAGCACAGGTGTCGATGCGCTTGAATACCGGGCGAACCCCGAGCGCGTGCCGGCGCGCGGTGATTTCGGCCTCCGTGGTTCCGGCCAGCACCGCCAGCCGGGCGTCGGAAAAGCCCATCGCCTTCAGGCTCCGCAGGCCAAACGCATTCGGCGGCAGGCCGTTGCTCCTGATCTTGCTCTCCATCTCGACGATGCCGCGCATCTCCGCGAGGAACCATGGATCGATCTTGCAGGAGGTGAAGATCTCCTCATTGCTCCAGCCGAGCCGCATCGCCTGCGCCACCTGCAGGATGCGGTCCGGCGTCGGCGTGCCAAGTGCTGCGCGGATCGCGTTCTTGTCGTCACTGCGGCCGAGGCCCTCGATCTCGATCTCGTCGAGGCCGGTGAGGCCGGTTTCGAGGCCGCGCAGCGCCTTCTGCAGGCTCTCCTGAAAGGTGCGGCCGATCGCCATCACTTCGCCGACCGACTTCATCGAGGTGGTCAGCGTGGTGGAGGCGCCGGGAAATTTCTCGAACGCAAAGCGCGGAATCTTGGTGACGACATAATCAATGGTCGGCTCGAACGAGGCCGGCGTCGCGCCGCCGGTGATGTCGTTGGCGATCTCGTCCAGCGTATAGCCGACGGCCAGTTTCGCCGCGACCTTTGCAATCGGGAAGCCGGTGGCTTTCGACGCCAGCGCGGACGAGCGCGACACCCGCGGATTCATCTCGATCACGACCATGCGCCCGTCGGCCGGATTGACGCCGAACTGCACGTTGGAGCCGCCGGTCTCGACCCCGATCTCGCGCAGCACCGCCAGCGAGGCGTCGCGCATGATCTGGAATTCCTTGTCGGTGAGCGTCAGCGCCGGCGCCACCGTGATGGAGTCGCCGGTATGCACGCCCATCGGATCGAGGTTCTCGATCGAGCAGACGATGATGCAATTGTCCTTCTTGTCGCGCACCACCTCCATCTCGAACTCTTTCCAGCCGAGCACGGATTCCTCGATCAGGACTTCGTTGGTCGGGGAGGCGTCGAGGCCGCGCTCGCAGATCGCGATGAACTCCTCGCGGTTGTACGCAATGCCGCCGCCGGAGCCGCCGAGCGTAAACGAGGGCCGAATCACCACCGGGTAGCCGATCGCCGCCTGCACCTGCAGCGCCTCCTCCATGC
>JBAVEE010000175.1:0-1776 GCA_049587575.1 Bradyrhizobium sp. | reverse complement strand
CCTGAACCTATTGTTACTAGCAATCTGACGCGCTTGCCGCAAATTGGATGCTCACCGCCGAGGAACGACGATGCCCCTTCAAATTCTGGCGCGAGTTTTGCTCCTTGCTTTCGTCGTCGTGGGCTGGGTGGCTGCGGCCTCCGCCGCTCCGGCCGCGGCGATCTTTCCGTTTGAAATCTACGACACCAGCGGCGAGCCCCCGCGACCCGACCTGAACGAACGGCTGGCAATGGCGACGCGGGTGCTGTCGGAAGCCATCGAAAAAACCGGACGCTATTCGCCTGTCGATCTCGGGCCATTCAGCTCCGAAGTTGCGGCGTCGGCGCCTCGTTACCGATGCGGGGACTGCTTCCTGCCGGTCGCACGCAAGGCCGGCGCCGCAGTCGCCATCGTGTCGGTGGTCCACAAGGTTTCGTCGCTGATCTCGTCGATGGACATCTGGATCATCGACGCTTCCAGCGGCGCCGGCGTCGCGCACCTCGGTGGCCAGATCCGGGGCGACACCGCGGAAGCCTACGAACACGGCGTGCGCTTTCTGGTCAGGAACCGGCTGCCGGACGATGGCCCCCCGGGAGATGGCGCCGCATCGAAATAGCCGGATCGACCGGATTGCCGATCATGCCTTCAATCGCGCGGCGTGCCAGCGCAGGTGATCTTCCATGAATGTCGATACGAAATAATAACTATGGTCATAGCCGGGCTGGCGACGAAGAGTAAGGGCGATGCCCGCCTGCGAACAGGCCCGCTCCAGCAATTCGGGGCGAAGCTGCTCGGTCAGGAATGGATCGGCATCGCCGACATCGACCAGGAAATCGGAAAATTGCGCGCCGTCCTCGATCAGCGCGACCGCATCGTGCATGCGCCAGGCATCGCGCGCTTCGCCGAGATATCCGCCCAATGCCTTGATACCCCACGGCACTTGTGATGGGGCAACGATCGGCGAAAAAGCGCTGGCCGCGCGATAGCGGTCGGGATGGCGCAGGGCCATCGTAAGGGCGCCGTGTCCCCCCATCGAGTGGCCGAGGATCGACTGCCGTTTCGGATCGGCCGGAAAATGTCCGGCGATCAATTCCGGCAGTTCGTGCGTCACATAACTCCACATTCGGTAGTTAAGCGCGAACGGCGGCTGCGTGGCATCGACATAAAAACCGGCGCCAAGCCCGAAATCGTAGGCCCCGGTGGGATCGCCGGGCACGCCACCGCGCGGGCTGGTATCCGGTGCGACGAAGATCAAACCCAGATCGGCGCATGTTTTGCGGAATTCGCCCTTTTCCGTGACGTTGGCATGGGTGCAGGTCAGGCCTGACAGATACCAGACCACGGGGAGCTTCGCTCCATCGTGATGCGGCGGGACAAAGACCGAAAAGGTCATGCCGGTCGCGGTCTCGCGGCTGTGGTGCTTGTAAACACCCTGCGTGCCGCCGTGAGATCGATTTAAGGAAACCGTTTCGAGCGTCATGATTTCAAGGCTCCGGCGCCGCAACGGCGTGAAGAGGACAACAGGTCAGGCATTATCGCTCCAACCGGCGTCGGTCGCAACCGGCTGGAGCTTGCGCAGACGCTGCCGGCTCAGGCGGCCTTGGCCTTGGATTTCGCCACATGCGCGGCGATCGCATCCATCAGGGCCGGCGACAGACAGTCATAGGGCTCGAGGCCGAGTTCCTTGAGACGCGCCCTGATGCCGTCCATCTCGGACGGGTTGACGCCGGACTCGATCACCGAGGACACGAACGCCGCAAATCCGGGGGCGGCGGAGCCGCTTTCCTGGAACAATTC
>JBAVEE010000174.1:0-1937 GCA_049587575.1 Bradyrhizobium sp. | reverse complement strand
CGCCATAATCGTCCACGACCTCCACGTCAGACACATAAGCGGGCGGACCCTCCATCGGCTGCGGGTAGAAATATCGGACGCCTCCGACGTCCCACCACCAGCCGTAGCGTCCGTTGTAGGCCTCGTGACGCCAGCGCCCGCCCTCCCAGGCATGGCGGCCGTGATAGACGTGTCCGCCAAAATTGCGATCCGGCATACCCCTTCGCGCGTAGTGTCGATCTTGCGGCCCACGCCCTGGCGCCTGTGCGGCGCGCGCGGGACCCGGGCGGGCGGCCTGGGCCGCCGGCTTGCCCTGTCCATCCTTCGACGGCGGATTGCTCGGTTCTTCCGCCTGCGCCGACAGCGCAAAAGCGGTCAGGATCGATACCAGGGGAAGAACGATCCGGGAGCGCCTCGACCTGCTCATGTTCACACCACCTCCACTGCCATGCGGCGATTCTAAAAGCCAAATTGGATCTGCGCCACCCCAAATTGCTCTGATCTCGGGCGCCTGCAACATTGCTGACGAGGTTCGCGCATTTTGTCTTGTTACAAATCAGTAAGACCCTGGGGGCTGGGCCGGATTTCCCGCCGCGTTCGTTCTGCGTGTTGCCATGCCCATCAATCGCCTTGTAGAGCTAGGGCTTCAGGCAAAGGGGAAATACCATGAAGAAAACGCTTGTGTTGATCGCAGTGCTGTACTCCGCCGGAGCGCTTGCACAAAGCGGCCCTCCGCCGGCCGGCGGCAAGCCACCGGCGCATGCGAAATCGCACGGCGCTTCGAAGTCCCTGGCCGAAAAGCTGCAGGCCTGCCTCGAAATCGATGACGAGACGAAAGACCGGCTGGATTGCTACGACGCCATCCTTCCGCCGAAGCCGAAGCCCAAATCGGCGGCGCCCGCGAACGGGGTTATGGACTGCCGCTTCGTCAAGGAGGAAGACGAGCGTTTGAAGTGCTTCAATGGGTTCGCGGAAAAAATTCCGAAGTTTTCTTCGCACTAAATGCAGGGGAGCGGCGGGCGAGGCCGTCGCCGTCGTCCCGGAGCGGTTGTCGTGGCACCCGGCGTCGGTCCATGCGGCGGCAGGGGACCGCATCGGGCCTGTTCCCCCGAGCGGCGCGCGCCCATCTCCAGCGACACCGAGACCGCCTCCGGGCGGTCTTTCGGTTCCTGGGGATCGCTTATGGTTCCGACCGGCCCTGTTGATAACCCCTGATCGCCGTTTCCCGGCGGCGTGACAGAAGCCGGCAGCGTGTTATCGACGGACGACTGGCGCCAACCTTGACGGAAGAACCACCATGCGGATCACCCTCGTCGGCTCCCGCCATTTCGGCGTGACGACACTGGAAATGCTGCGCCAACGCGGTGTCGACATCGTCCGCGTTGTCGTTGCAGACGGCGAAGACCGGCTCGCCGCCGCCGCCCGCGCCGCCGGGATCGCGGTTACCGTGCAGGCCGATCCGAGGCTTGTCGTGGCCTCGGAAATCGCCGAGGGCACCGACCTCATCGTCACCGCGCATAGTCACGCGCGCATCAGCAAGGAGGCCCTCGCCGCGGCAAGGCTCGGCGGCATCGGCTATCATCCCTCGCTGCTGCCGCGGCATCGCGGCATCGCGGCGGTCGAATGGACCATCCGCGAAGGCGATCCGATCGCCGGTGGCAGCGTCTACCATCTCGCCGACCGCATGGATGCCGGCGCGATCGCCGCCCAGGAGTGGTGTTTCGTCAAAAAAGGCGAAACCGCCCGCGAGCTGTGGGAACGTGCGCTGGCGCCGCTGGGCCAGAAGTTGTTGGGCGAGGTCATCGACTACGCCAAAATCCACAACGTCCTGCCCGGCAAACCGCAAGACGAGCAGTTTGCAACCCTGGCGCCAAGCCTCTCCGGCTAGGCACTTATTGGGTGGGAATCAGATCCTCCGGCAGGGTTCCCTCGAACTATCGCGATTCTCGGCCCTACCG
>JBAVEE010000173.1:0-2105 GCA_049587575.1 Bradyrhizobium sp. | reverse complement strand
GTGGTAATCTTGCTGTTGACCGGACCCGCGGCGAGATAGGCATCCGCCTTCTGGCTGCGGATGGCTTCCGCGGCCTCGCCGGTGGAAAACTGAACGACCGCGACCTTGCCCGGATCCACGCCATATTGCTGCAGGATCACCTTGAGCAGGTCGACATTGGCCTCGGTGCGGCCGATGACACCGACGCGGCGGCCGGAGAGCTGTGCAATCTTGGTGATCTTCGGCCCGGCCTTCTTGCCCTTCACGGCCGGAGGCACCCACAGCACGACGACGTTCTTGCGAAGCGTCGCCACCGCTTGCGCATTTTTCGGCACGTTGAGGTCGCCGCGGATGATGGCGAGATCGGCCTTGCCGTCGGCAAGCGCCTGGGCGCTCGCCGTCGCGCCCTCGGTTTGAATCGGCCGCAAGCGGATAGGGCTGTGGGCCTGGGCAAAGGCCTGGGTCAGCGCCTGAACGACCCTGAGGTCGTCGCTGTTGGCGGGGCCGACCGCGATTCGCAATGCCACCGGCCGCATCGCAAAATAATAACCGCCCGCCAGCGCGCCGACGATCGCAAGCACCCCGGCCAGTATGATGAACGTCATGCTCCGCCGCGGCGGTCGCGGCGACGACACTTTCGGCGGCTCGGCGAGGTCAAGACCGCTGGTCATCGATCTGGCAAACAATCGTTTGAGGTCCAATTTCATCCGCCGCTGCGGTTGAGGGATAATTGTAGCAAATTTCCGGCCCGCGCGTAGGTTTACATCGGCGTCATGGTTACCGGCCTGCCTCGGAAAGGCCGTTTTCGCCCGGCTTGCGGCGCCTTTGGCATGGATCCAGAGGACGTCGTTCGATGTTGGGGTAGGTTGCGGATCAAACGGGAGGCGATCATGGCGGAGCGGCTGTCGGCGGAGGCGCGGAAATCGGCCCTGAAGGGCCTCACGGGGTGGACCGAGGTGACCGGCCGCGAGGCGATTGCGCGAACCTTTGTGTTCCGGGATTTCAACGAGGCGTTCGGCTTCATGTGCCGCGCGGCATTGGTGGCCGAAAAGAACGACCATCACCCGGAATGGCGTAACGTTTACAAGACGGTGGAGGTTGTTCTGGCAACCCATGACGCCGGCGGCGTCACCGCGCTGGATGTCGAGCTTGCCAAGGCCATGAACGCGATCGCGACGCAGCTTGGGGTCACCTGAACCGGTTCCCGCCGTCAAATCTTGCAGGCGGGAGGCGACATCCCCAGTTTAGAGTGTGATTCCTGGCAACGATCAAAGCGCGTCCGCTGCGGCGACCGGTCGCGCAGCCTTATGGGAGCCCGGGCGATGATGTCGGAACATACCGTGGGCTTCGAGCCGGCCGACGAGCTGGCGAAAGACCGCGAAAGCGTGCGCCGGCGCTTCTGGATCAAGTTGAAGCGGGTCGTGGCAAAGCTGCCCTTTGCCGAGGATTTGCTCAGCGCCTATTACTGCGCGTTCGACAAGCAGACGCCGCGCCACGTCCAGGCGGCGCTGCTGGGTGCGATCGCCTATTTCATCCTGCCGTTTGATTTCATTCCGGACATGCTGCCGGTGCTCGGCTTTACCGACGATGCCGCCGTGCTCGCCACCGCGATCCGGATGGTCGCGAGCCACATCACGCCGGAGCATCGCGAGGCCGCCCGCGCCGCGCTCAAGCGGGGCATCGAGCAAGAAAATTAGAGCATGATCCGGAAAAGTGGACGCCGGCTTTCCGAAAAGATCATGCTCAAGCAAAAAGATAGAGCGAGTTTCAACTAAAAGTCATCTCGCTCCAGGTACGCGTAATAACCGCGCGACGCGCTGATCGATTTCGGTCCGATCTGCGGCACGGTCGATCTTTCCGATCGAAGCCGATGCCGCGCAAACATGACGGCCGGCAGCCGTGACGCAGGCTTGCGGACGTCACGGATGCAGGATCACCTTGCCCATCGCCTTGCGGCCGGCGAGCACCTTCAAGGCATCGGCGGTCTGCGCCAGCGGGAAGGTGCGGTCGACATGCGAGGAGATCTTGCCCTCCGCGGTCCACTTCACGAGCTTTTCCAGATTGGCGCGATTCTTTTCCGGATTGAGCCGCGCCCACGCGCCCCAGAACACGCCGCGGATATCGCA
>JBAVEE010000172.1:0-3186 GCA_049587575.1 Bradyrhizobium sp. | reverse complement strand
CAACGCCTTCAGCACGGTGGCGCGGGTGATCTCGATCTCGATATAGAGCTGCGCGGCGCGGTGCTGCAGCGCCTGGAATTCGCCGATGGCCTTGCCGAATTGCTTGCGCTCCCTGAGGTAACTGACGGTTCGCCCGAACACTTCCTCTGCGACCCCGACCATTTCGGAGGCGACCGCGCCACGGCCGATATTGAGTACGCCTTCCAGCAGAAGACCGCCCTGGTCGACCTCGCCGAGCACGCCGTCGGCGTTGACCTCGACATTATCGAACCTGATCCGCGCCGCGTTGTGCGAATCGACCATCGCGGTGCGCTCGATCTCGATGCCTTTGGCTTTCGGGTCGACGAGGAACAGCGTCAATCCGTCGCGCTCGCCGGCCGCACCCGCGGTGCGCGCCGCCACGATCAGAAGACCGGCCGCTTGGCCATCGACCACGAAGGCCTTGTCGCCGGCAAGCCTGAAGCCGTTGCCGGAACGCACCGCCTGCATCCTGGTCATCAGCGGGCGATGTTTTGCCCCTTCGTCGACGGCGAGCGCCGCAAGCAGCGAACCGTCGGCGATCTTCGGCAGATGTTCGGATTTTTGCGCGGCGCTGCCGCCGCGCGCCAGGGCGGAAGCCGCCAGCACGGCCGTGCTGAGAAACGGGGACGGCATCAGGTTGCGGCCGATCTCTTCCATCACCACGCCGGCCTCGACGCAACCCAGGCCGCTACCGCCGAAATCCTCCGGCACCAGCAGGCCGGAAAATCCCATCTCGGCGAAGGTTTTCCAGAGCTCGCGGGAAAATCCGGTCGCGTCCTTGGTATCGCGGAGCTGCCGCAGATGCGACACCGGCGCCTTGTCGCTGATGAGGCCACGCGCGCTGTCGCGCAGCATCGATTGTTCTTCACTGAGTACGAGTGCCATGGGGAAGGTTTCCGTTTAGTGGACCAGTGTTTGAGCCGTCATTCCGGGATGGTCCGAAGGACCAGACCTCAGATGCGCAATTGCGCATCGGGGAATCTCTAGATTCCGGGTCGCGCCTTCGACGCGCCCCGGAATGACCAATGGAGGTTCACGCCCCCGGCAGATCGAGAATCCGTTTGGCCACGATGCCGAGCATCACCTCCGAGGTGCCGCCCTCGATCGAGTTGGCCTTGCTGCGCAGCCAGGCGCGCGGCCGTGCGCCACCCTTCGAGCGCTCACTCTCCCATTCGAGGGCATCGATGCCGCCCGCGGACATCAGGATCTCATAGCGACGCTTGTTGAGCTCGGTGCCGTAATATTTCATCGCCGAGGAAAATGCCGGATGCCCCTCGCCGGCCTTTGCCAGATCGACAGCACGTTCGGCGGCGCAAGCCAGTGCCGCCTCGTCGATCTCGAAGGTGGCGATTTGTCCACGCAGGATCGGATCCTCCAGACGACCCTGCTCGTCGGTGCCGACCGAGTCCGCGGCGACTTGGCCGAGCGGCCGGCCGACGCCGCGCTCGCCCATGCCCGATATCATCGCACGCTCGTGCTGCAGCAAATATTTGGCGACATCCCAGCCGCGGTTGACGGTGCCGACCACGTTGGCCTTCGGCACCCGGACATTGTCGAAAAAGGTTTCGCAGAACGGCGACCGGCCCGAGATCAGGAGAATAGGCTTGGTCGAGACACCCTTTGAAGCCATGTCGAACAGAATAAAACTGATGCCGTCGTGCTTTTTGGCCGCCGGGTTGGTCCGCACCAGGCAGAAGATCCAGTCGGCGTAGTTGGCGTAGGAGGTCCAGATTTTCTGGCCGTTGATGATGAAATCATCGCCATCGCTTTCGGCGCGGGTCTGCAGCGACGCCAGATCCGATCCGGCGTTCGGCTCGGAATAGCCCTGGCACCAGCGAATCAGGCCAGCCGCGATCCTGGGCAGGTGCTCCTTCTTCTGCGCGTCGGTGCCGTATTTGAGGAGTGCCGGCCCGAGCATCGAGATGCCGAACGAAGTCAGCGGCTGGCGCGCACCCAGCGCTGCCATCTCCTGGCGCAGGATTTTGGTTTGCTCGGAATCGAGACCGCCACCGCCATATTCCCTGGGCCAGTGCGGTACGGTCCAGCCCCTGTCGCGCATCCGCTCGAACCAGATGCGTTGCGGCTCCGACGAGAATGTGGTGTTGCGGCCACCCCAGAAGGTGTCTTCTTCCGAGGTCATCGGCCGCCGCATTTCCGGTGGGCAATTGGCCACCAGCCAGGCGCGGGTTTCGCGGCGAAAATGTTCCAGATCGGACATCTGCGTTTCCATCATTGTTTGATCGACCTTAGCCCCCGCATGGCGGAATTCAATATATCTGTGGCGCTGTCCACGCAGCCCGGGATATGGCCTTGGTCGCCAATCCCGTGTATGCGCAAAGCCGCAGCGATTGAAAAACAAGAGGAAACTCGAATGCGGCTGAAGTTGCTTTCGCCTGGCGAAATGAGCGCGGACCAAAAAGAAACCTACGACGAATCGATCGCCGGCAAGCGCGGCGCACCGCCGGCGCCGATGATGGCCTGGCTCAACAGCCCGGAGATGGCGCGTCACGCCACGCGTCTGGGCGGCGTTTTGCGGTTCGACACGATGTTTCCGGCAAAACTGTCCGAGATCGCCATCCTGGTCACCGCGCGGCACTGGACCTCGCATTATGAATGGTATGCCCACAAGCGGCTCGCGCTCAAAGGCGGCATGGACCCGAAAATCATCGACGACATCCGCGACCGCCGCACACCGCGCTTCGATGACCCGAAGGGCCAGATAATCTACGACGTCGCCAAATCGCTGCACGAAGCCCACGGATTGACCAAGACCCTCTACGACGAGGCCGTGAAAATTCTCACTGTGCGCGGACTGGTCGAAATCGTCGGCCTGTGCGGCTATTACACCATGGTTTCGATGACACTGAACACGTTCGAATTTGAGCTGCCGGAGGGAGAAGTGTCCGACCTTGCCTGACTGGCGGCCATTGCCTAGATCGTAACGAAAGCAACCAGCATACGGAGCGACCATGCCCGACAATCCACCTGTCATCGCGGGAACGCGGATCGGGCACGTTCATCTCAAGGTGGCCGATCTCGATCGCGCGCTTGGTTTCTATTGCGGCGTGCTGGGCTTCGAATTGACGCAACGCCTGAGTTCCGGCGCGGCATTCATTTCGGCGGGCGGCTATCATCATAACATCGGCCTGAACACCTGGGAAAGCA
>JBAVEE010000171.1:0-1699 GCA_049587575.1 Bradyrhizobium sp. | reverse complement strand
GGGCGGAGCGACCCGGTTCGTCCGCTACGTCGGCCGTGCCCGAGCCCGCATTGATCTGGATCAAAGGCGAGAGTGGCCGCTGGGCCGTAAGGCTCTTCGGCCAAATGAATCACATCATCTTCAAATGTCCCCGGACCGGAATGAACGTGCAGCACTGGCTGGCGGATAACGTCGCGCCGGACGATCCGCAGCGCTCCTATGAAACCGTGGTCTGCCAGGCCTGCAGCCGGCTTCATTTCATCAATCGATCGAACGGCAAGCTGCTCGGCGAACAACCACCGCAGCGATAGTTCGCGCCGCCGGCCTCGCAAGCCGTCTCAGCCGGCGGGAGCCTTCGTGCGCTCCGGATCAGCGTATCGGATACCAAACCCTGCCGGAGCTCTGTGGCCGACACGAAGCGGGCGCCGATCAATCCTCCCCTGCGCCAGACCAGCCAGCACACCCGAAACACCCCGCCGTCCGCCGTGAAC
This sequence comes from Bradyrhizobium sp., assembly GCA_049587575.1. Classification (GTDB taxonomy): domain Bacteria; phylum Pseudomonadota; class Alphaproteobacteria; order Rhizobiales; family Xanthobacteraceae; genus Bradyrhizobium. The sequence goes on along the minus strand of JBAVEE010000171.1, from coordinate 1,229 downwards.
GCGAGGCCGAAAATCTTCGGCACCGCCAGCGCGCCAACCTCGAGACAGACACCCTTGTCGGAAACATCCAGGACCAGACACTCGATCCATGGCGCTTCCGGCGCTGGGATCAGAAACCCCGGCTTGTACAGTTCGACCCGAACATGCTTTCGCGCGCCGAGATCTTTGCGATGCCTCGCCATCGTGTCCCTCACACCGGAGCCCGGGCGGAGATGAACAAAGAGCTATAGTCGAAAAATGTTAACAATCCTATGGAGTTGGAGGCGCCGCAGGTTCCATGAGCCCTTGAGGCGGCAACCCTAATCGGCGCTCCGCAGCCGCCGCATGGTGAATTCGATGTCGCCGTCCGGCAGCTCACGCCAGCTCTCGACGCCGCTCATATAGGCCTGCTTGGGATAGCGGACGAGGAAATCGCGGGCCCTGGTCCGCGCCTTGTCGCGCGGCAGCCTGAACGTCTCGCGCAAAAAACCATCGTCGTGCTTGCTCCGGCCAGCCATCCGGTCTGCGAGATCGCGCGGGCGAGAGACCATGTCGCAACTCCGACAAATAACGACTGGTTCAATATAGCGCCGGCGTCCGCCAAACCGAGTCCCCGGCGCCCAAGATCTGTTGGGGAATTGAGTCGCCTACCCGACATGAAGGGGATAGAATTCGCCGATAGCCGGCTACTCCGGCGCCGGCGATCGAGAGCCTGAAGGAACTTCCGCCTCGTCGCCTGCGAGTCCGGCGGCGCCGTCAGCCTACCTTTGCGAACCGGTCGGGCGGATGCGACGTCTCGCCCGGGATTCCACCGATCGGGGCTGGCGTGATAGTTTTCTCAAACTGGCCGAGGAATACGCGGCACGCGCCAGCGCCCGGGAAAACGACACCGCCGTTTGGCAAGCCGGTTCGGTCGGTCAGGGCGAGTCTGACCGGGGCGCAATCCTTGGCGTTCGATGCAGGATTCAAACACTGGGATAGCAGCGCATGCCCCTTCGACGAACGAACCGGCTCCTCTCGCTGTTGCCGGATGACACCTACGAGCGGTTGCGCCCGCATTTGTCGCCTGTCGTTTTCGACTACAAGAAAAGCCTCTATGAGGCATCGCGTCCGATCGAAGATGTCTACTTCCCGGTCGACGGGGTCGCTTCTCTGGTCATCACGACGTCGGATGGCCGCGGTGCGGAGGTCGGCACGATCGGCAATGAGGGGCTGGTGGGATTGCCGATCTGTCTCGGCGACCACGATGC
>JBAVEE010000170.1:0-3479 GCA_049587575.1 Bradyrhizobium sp. | reverse complement strand
CTGCAGGTGCTCGCAGGGGCGGCGGGCGAAGATAATTGACGAATAATCAAGGCGCGGATGCCCGCGCAATTCCATGTGAAGCAGCTCACATTCGTTCGGCGCGCCTTGCGCTAAACCATGCCCGGGGGACTTCCGCATAATGGAGGCAACCATGCATGGTTCACTCGACAAGGCCGGCAGAAATGAAAACAGCATTTACCAGAGATGGGGCATGGGATTTCTTGCCTTGCCCGTGCTTTTCGTGATCGCGCTGTTGGTGCTCGCGATCGCGCAGCCGGCTACGTCCAACTGGATATCGGACGCCGTGCAGGCGGAATTTGCAGGCATCAGCGTGATGCCGGAGGCTGCGCCAACGCAACTCGCGCGACCGGACATGGAAATTCGGACCGTCAGAGCCTACTGACGCAAGCTGGATTCGCAACGGTCCGGCTTTCAGAGATAGCCTTCGCCGGCTTCCACGGCAAAACGGCCTGGATCGCCTTCCCAGACGATCCGGGCATGTTCCAGCACATAGACCCGGTCCGCGTGTGGAAGCGCGAAGGTCACGTTCTGCTCGCCCAGCAACACGGTGATCGGCGTGGTCTGGCGCAGCCGCTCCAGCGCCTTGGACAATTGTTCGAGAATGACCGGGGCCAGGCCCAGCGTCGGTTCGTCCAGGATCAGGATCTTGGGCTGCATCATCAGCGCGCGGCCGATCGCCAGCATCTGTTGTTCGCCGCCGGACAGCGTCTGCGCCATCTGGCTCTGGCGATCCTTCAGGATGGGAAACAGCTCGAACAGCCACGCGAGCTGCTTGTCCCTGGCTTCGTCGGTCAGATGCTGGCCGCCGAGATCGAGATTTTCGCGCACGCTCATCTCGCCGAACAATTCGCGCGATTCCGGACATTGCACGATTCCGCTTCGCGCGATGCGTGCCGGGGAAACATTGCGCAGTTTTTCGCCGTCGCGGATGATGTCGCCGCTGTAGGGCAGGAAACCGGAGATGGTATTGAACAGCGTGGTCTTGCCGGCGCCATTGAGCCCGACTACCGAGACGAACTCGCCCTGATGGACATGGATCGAAACATTCTCCAGCGCCTGGGCCTTGCCATAGAACACACTGACGTTCTCGACCTGCAGCAGCGGAACCTTGTCCTTGAAGCTGGTCTCCGGGCGGGCCGATGTCTCGATCGCGCCGCCGAGATAGACGCGGCGCACCGTCTCGTTGCGCATCACCTCATCGGCGCGGCCGGTGACGATTTCTTCGCCGAGATACATGGCCAGCACGCGATCGACCAATGCCGCGACGCTCTTGACGTTGTGGTCCACCAACAACACCGCGCGGCCCTCGTCGCGGAAGCTGCGGATCAGTTCGGAGAAGGTGCCGACTTCGGCCAGCGTCAGCCCGGCGAAGGGCTCGTCGACCAGCACCACCTTGGGATCCCTGGCGATTGCCTTGGCGAGCTCGAGCCGGCGCAGGTCCGCGAACGGCAAGGTCGGCGGATGGCGATCCATCACCGCGCCGAGGCCGACGCGGTTGGCGATCCATTTGGCGCGTTCGGTCAGCGCCTTGTCCGCAAACAGCATCAACAGGCTGTCCGGCAACAGCGCGACCATGATGTTCTCCAGCACCGTCTGCCGGTTCAACGGCCGTGAATGCTGGAACACCATGCCGAAACCCTTGCGCGCGATCTTGTGCGCGGGCAGGCCGGCGACGTTTTCGCCCTGAAAGATGACTTCGCCCGCGCTCGGACGCTCGATGCCCATGATCGACTTCATCGCGGTCGACTTGCCGGAGCCGTTCGGGCCGATCAGGCCGAATATCTCGCCGGCGCGCAGATCGAAGCTCAGTTTCTTGACCGCGGTAAGGCCACCGAAGCGCTTGGTGAGGCCGCGGACTTCGAGAACCGGCGGGTTGTTGGTGGTGGCGTCCATCACGAGCGGGCCTCGTGCGACAGGGCCGTTCCGAGGAAGCCGCCCGGGAAGAACAGGACCACGAGCAACGCGACGGCCGAGACGATGAAGGTCGCGAGCTCCCCGGTGGGCCGCAGGAATTCGCCGGCGACGATCAGGAAGATGGCGCCCAGCGCCGCGCCGAGCACCGTGCGGCGCCCGCCAAGCACCGCAGCGACGATGACGTTCACCCCGACCGCGACGTCGACGACGGTGCCGACCGAGGCGGTGCCGAAATAGAACACCAGCAACGCGCCCGAAAGCCCGGAGAAGAATGCGCTGACGACGAAGGCGGCGAGCTTGTGCTTGACGATATTGAAGCCAAGCGCGCCGGCCTGAACCGGGTCCTGCCCGCTGGCCTGCAATACCAGGCCGATCGGCGACTGCGACAGCCCGTACAGGATGATGGCGCTGATGGTCATGAAGCCGAGGGCGATCCAGTAGTTGGCGCCGGCGTCGATTGTAATCACGTCGGGAATGGTCAGGCCGATTTCGCCGCCGGTGAGATCGGCGAACACCACGATGAAGTTTTGCAGCACCAACACCGCAACCAGGGTGGTCAGGCCGAAATAGGGACCGCGCACCCGCAAGGCCGGCAGCGCCAGCACAAAGCCTGCGATCACCGACGCCATCGCGCCGAGCACGATGCACAGATAGACCGACCATCCATACTGGTTGTTGAGGATGCCGGCGGTATAGGCGCCGACCCCGATCAGGAAGGTCGGGCCGAAATTCACTTCGCCCGCGAATCCGAACAGGAGGTCCCACGACATCGCGAACACGCCGAAATAATAGGCGACCGTCAAAAGGCCGAGCACATAGCCGGAGACGTAGAGCGGCAAGGTCGCGGCGATGACGACGATGCCGAGCGATATCAAGAACAGCCGTGATTTGAAGAAATCGACCACGCTCAACGCCTCCCGAGCAGGCCTTGCGGCCGGATATACATCACGACGACCAGGAGCAGCAGCGCCGGAATGGTCCGGTAAGCCGGTGAAATCAGATAGGCGGTGAGGGTTTCGAGATACCCGACCACGAAGGCAGCGATCAGCGAGCCGGAGACGCTGCCGAGGCCGCCCAGCACCACGATCGAGAACGCGCTCGCGGTGAGCGGCCCGACGCTGTAGGAAGAGACCCCGAGGAACATCCCGAGCAGCACGCCGGCGATGCCGGCAAGGATGCCGTAGATCGCCCAGACCACGACATAGATGCTCCCGAGCTCAAGCCCGAGCAGCGTGACGCCGCGCGGATTCATCGAGGCCGCCAGCACCGCCTTGCCGGTACGGGTCCGGTTCACCATGAGCCAGAGCAGGCCGATCACCAGGCAGCAGACCACGGCGGTGAAGATTTCGTTTCGCGGGGTGCGTACGCCGAGGATGTCGACCACGCCCTCGACGATCGGCAGCACCGTCTTGGCGTTGTTGGTGAAGAAATACGCGATCAGTTCCTGAATCATGATTCCCCACAGCAAGGTGCCGGTGAGAACGAAGATTTCCTTTTCCTCGTTGGGAATTCGCGCTGACTTCTGGATCGGCTGGACCACCGCG
>JBAVEE010000169.1:0-2784 GCA_049587575.1 Bradyrhizobium sp. | reverse complement strand
CTTTTGAGCCGCCGCGAGATCGCCGGCGAGATCGCCAGCCGGATCGACGCCGCGGTCCGCGCCGGCCATCTGCCCGCCCAGGACACGGCCCTCGCGGCGACCGCGCTCTTGGGCGCGCTGCACGAATCGCTGGTCGGACCATTGGCGCCGGACAATACGGACGATCAGGGAAAGTTGCGCGACGCCGTTCAAACCGTGACGCTGCTGGCGCTACGCGCCGTCGGGGTGATGGACGCGCGTGCCCGCGGGCTTGTGGTTCAGGCCGTATTGCCGGCTAAAGCGCTGGTCGGCGCGTAACGATCACCGGCAATTGACATTGCTTTGACGCAACCGTCCGGCAGTGTGGGTCGCTCACCGACCCAACCGACGAAGCAAGGAGCAACCCATGACCACGACATCCGGATCGGCCAAATGGCAGGGCGGCATCAAGGACGGCAAGGGCGCCATCTCGACCAAAAGCGGCGCGCTGAAAGATTATCCCTACGGCTTCGCCAGCCGCTTCGAGGGCAAGCCGGGCTCCAACCCGGAAGAACTGATCGGGGCGGCGCATGCCGCCTGTTTCACCATGGCGCTGTCGCTGATCCTGGGCGAGGCCAAGCTGACCGCCGAGCAGATGGAAACCAAAGCCGACGTTACGCTGGAGAAACAGGGCGATGGCTTTGCCATCACCTCGGTGCATCTCACGCTGAGCGCGAAAATTCCCGGCGCGGACAAGGCGAAATTCGAGGAGCTGGCGGGTGTGGCCAAGGCCGGCTGTCCGGTGTCGAAGCTGCTGAACACCAGGATCACGCTGGACGCGACGCTGCTTTAGCCGAGCGGTGGCCTCATCGCGGCGGGGCCTCGCAGGCACGCCGGCCGGGCAAACCAAAGCGACCGCTCCGTCGCATTGACCTATCCCGCAAGTGGCGCGCCGGTCATAGCCCGTCGAACCAGTTCTTCCACAGCGGCGCCGCACGGGCGAAGGTGCCGCGATGGCTGGTTTCGCCGGTCGAGACGGCTTCGACCTGGCGGTTGCCGCTTCCGATCGCTCGCTGATAGGTCATCGCCAATTGTCCCAGGCCGGGGCTGATGGCCTCGTCGGCCTCGCCATAATAATTCCGGACCGGCGTCTTGATGATCCAGCGATAGGCCTCGGTCTGCGCCACGAGCCGGCCATAGGCTGACGCGGCGAAGAATTGCGCATTGAAATACTCCGGCCGTACCAGCTTGTGCAGGTCGGTCGGGATGTCGGCGGCGTCGAAAGGCTGCCGTTCATACGCCTTGCGCGAGACCTCGTAATAGGCGTCGTTGATGAGCGAGCGCGCCAGGCCCGGCACGCCGTAATAGTTCTCGAAAGCGAACGACGACAGGATGAACAGCGTCGGTACCCAGGATGCATCGTTCTTCCGCGGGAAACTGAGGAAGCCGTTCAGCGCGACCGAAACGTCGACTGGAGCGCTCGCGGTCGCGGTCGCCTGCACGCTCACGCCGGCGCTTTCGAGCTTCTGCAGGAATGCCATCGTAACGAACCCGCCCTGCGACCAGCCGGCAAGGAAGAGTTTTCCGCTCCTCAGCTTCAGATGATCCAGCACGGCCCGGCTTGCGGTCAGGAGGTCATAGGTTGCCTGCTGATGGCTCGCCTTGACCATGTAGCCCTCGGGTTCGGCAGAGACGCCCAGGCCGAAATAATCGGCGCCGATCAGGAGATATCCCTGTCCGGCGAACTGCGCGATCATGAGCTGGGTCTCGCTCGATTGCTCCGCGAAGGAGGGCACCTGCTGTTTTCCGTACACCGTTCCATGCTGGTAGGAGACCATCGGGAAAGTCGTCTCCGTCGTATCGGGGATCGCGAGCAGCCCGGTGGCGACGGTCGGCTTGTTGCCACGTTCGGGGATCACCGAGGAATAGGTGACGCGATAGAGCCGGACTGCATTGCGGGCCGGCGTATAGGTCACCGGGATGCCAGAGAATTTCGGCGTATCGATCTGAAGAATCCGGTTCAGCCGATCCGTATCCCAGCGCGCCAGAAATTCGTACTTCACGCCGGACGAGACCTGGATCTGGCCTTTGTCATCTGCCCATGAATTCGAGGGAATCGAGGCGACCGCGAGCAACAGGGCAAAGCTCGCAAGGCTGCGAATAACGGCCCGCATCATCTTCTCCATCGTGAGGAAAATTGGCTTTCCGACAGGGGGCGCGATCTCGGGATCGCTCATACGGCTTTCGATCTATCGGCCGCGGGTAAATATTCGATGATACGAATGAATTGGAATGTGCGGCGGTGGCCCGCCCGCGCCCTAATCAGGCATGACGAAAAAACGCCGGTTCACATCTCCGCGTCGTCGTCCGGGCCGACGGAGGCGATGCGCAGCATGTTGGTGGTGCCGGGACTGCCGAGCGGCACGCCGGCAACGATGATGACGCGCTGGCCGGCCCGCGCAAAGCCGTCGCGGAAGGCGATGGAGCCGGCGCGGCTGACCATGTCGTCCAGATCCTGGGCGTCTTCCGCCACCACGCAGTGCACGCCCCAGACCGCGGACAGCTTGCGCCCGGTGGCGACATTGGGCGTGATCGCCACGATCGGCGGCTTTGGCCGCTCGCGCGCGACCCGCAGCGCGGTCGATCCCGAACTGGTCCAGCAGATGATCGCGCTCAGGTCGAGGGTTTCGGCGATCTGCCGTGCGGCGTCGGCGATGGCGTCGCCGACGGTCGGCTCCGGCTCGGCGCGCTGCGCATTGAGCACGCCGCGATAGGTCGGATCGCGCTCGACTTCCTCGCCGATGCGATTCATCGTCGAGACCGCTT
>JBAVEE010000168.1:0-3426 GCA_049587575.1 Bradyrhizobium sp. | reverse complement strand
GTCTGGTGCAACGACACCCGGATCGGCGTCGCGTTCGATTAGAGCGTTTCCGAGCGAAGCATGCCCTCGGACTTGATCCGGGGTGGATGCGGGTTCGCGCCGGGAAAAAGCGTCAAAACAAACGACTGGAGCGCGTGCCAATCAGTCCGGATCGGCGGATCGTGTTCGGCGGCAATGACCTGGATCGGCCATTCTCAGCGATTATTGATCGCCCAGACGGAAAAAATTGACGATAAACCCACGGATTCCTGACCGGCCCCGGGTTAAGATCGCAGCATGGGACGGATCGTTGTTCATATCGCGTTGATGGCAGGCGGCGCGCTGGCGCTGGCGGGCTGCGGCCTTGCCGACAGCCATTCGCCGGTACCGGAGTTCATGCGCGCGAAAGCCGCTGAGCCACCGCCGCCCGAGCCACCTCCCGATGTCCAGCAACTGGTCCGCGAGAGACTGGATTCGGTATTCGTCGCCTCGTCAAACCCGCAGCAGGTGCGGGTCTCGCCGCCGCGTCACGACCTTCGCGGATTGGGCTGGACGGCGTGCGTCAGGGCCGAGCTTACCAACACCATGGGCAAACCGCTGGGCGAGGAAACCTATCGCGTCACGATCAGCAGCGGCGTCATCATCGATCGGCGTCGCGCCGAACCCGAAGACACCTGCGCCACCGAAAGCTACCAGCCTATCTAGCCCGACCTATTCATGAGGCCGCGCTGGTTTTGGCTGCTGACGTATATCCGGGCATTATACATGCGTGAGCGTGCGGCCTTTTCGCCGTCTGCTGGACCGAACATTTTCAACGCGTTTGAGGATCGGGAGGGGTGATCGGGCGGCCGGCCCGGCCGGTTACGGCCCGAGCGGGATCAAAGCGCCGGACAAGCCGCGGAACAGATCGGCCTCCGGGCAAGCGGCGGCGAAGGCCAATCGAACGCGGCTGGCGGTCTCGATGACACGGGCGGCGATTTTCAGGAGGCGAATCCGCAGCGTCGCGAACTCGGCGCTGGCCAATTGCCGGGCTTTGGGAATGGCGTCGCGCACGGTGAGCATCAGCCAATAGGCGGCGGTGTGCATCACAAGGCGGACCTGGTTGGCGAGCGCGGAACGACAACTGGTGCGGTCGGAAGCGAGCTGCGTCTTGTGCAGCTTGATCAGATTTTCGGCCTGGCCGCGCGCGCAATACAGGCTGTCGTAGATCCATTCCGCCGAGCCGACGTCGAGACTGGTGACGACGAAGCGGATGTCGAGGCCGAGCCTGGTCGCTTCGATCCGAGCGACGGCGCGGCGTTCGCGATCCCAGGAGCCCGCCTTGTGGCGGGTCTCGGCATAGCCGCGCACGACCTCCTTGTCTTCGATGGCGCGCGCGGTGCGGACGATGTCGGCGGCCTCGTCGACCTTTTTGGCGAGCGGCTTGGTGCCGGACAGACCGAAGATGTTGTCGATGCCGTTGTTCTCGCACCATGTCATCGCCTCCGGCCGGGCATAATGCCCGTCGCCGCGGAATGTGATCCGCGTCGTCGGCCAACGCGTGCGGATACGCCGAACCAGACGGCGCAGGTGGGCGCGCACCTCGACGCCACCGGGCGTCTTGCCCGCTCGCAGCACGACCGCCACGGGCCGGCTCTTCTCGGTGTCGTAGACGTGGATTGGCAGGAAGCAACGCTCGTCGTAATGGGCATTGAACAGCGAGAGCTGCTGATGGCCGTGGACGACGTCACAAGTGTCGTCGATATCGAGCATGACGGATGCCGGTGCCCGCGCGTAGCTGTCCATCCATGCGTCGACCAGGGCATAGGTCAGTCGGATCACGTCGCGCAGCCCAGGAGCATTCTCCAGCCGCGACAGCGTCGGCTGAGAACACAGATCGCGGCCGCTGTCCGGCACGCGCCCGCAGGCCAGCTTGAACGCCGGATCGGAGCGCAGATGATCGAGGTCGTCCGCGTCCTCGTAGCCGCAGCAGATCGCGAACATTCGGGCCCGGAACATGCCGGCGAGGCTATGGACGATCCGGGTCGGGTCGCGTCGATCCGGGAATACGCGAGCGAGCCTGTCGGCCAGACCCAGGCTTCACTCGGCGAGCGCCAGCAGCATCACCCCACCGTCCGACGTCAGGCGTCCGCCATCGAATGCGGCTGTGACGTTCTTGGCGTGAACGGCTGGAAACGAGAACGGCAGCATCGTATCGTCGGTCATGGCGGGCGTGGCGGTTGTGTCGGTGCGCGACAGGGTTGGCCTTAGCAACCAAATCCTACGCTGTATCAGCGCTTTACACCACGCTCGCCAGCCTCCCAGGCGCCATCTGGTGAATAAGATGGGCTTCCGATCCGGTCAATCAGGGGGCTCGCTATCGGCTTGGTGCGCGTCTGGACGTTTGCGGCGCGCTCATTAAGCGGCCCGAATAACAGTCCATTTCAAAGATCGTCAAAAGCCGAGCAGCGCGAGACCTATCCAGCTGAATGCAAATACCGAAGAAGCGATCACCGCGACGGACGCCAATGTAGCAATGGTTTTGACCGATGACATCACAAATCCCGTTTCAGCCGAAGATTGAATTCTGTCGAACGACTTTTGTCCAATCAAGGCAGGAATTTGTCCCGATCGATATTGAATCCGGCTGTGGCTCAGTTGCTACAGCATGGGCAATTGTCGCCCGCAAAAATCCACATTTGCGCCACCTAGTGAGCGAGTCTGTGGGGAATCGAGGGCATGATGAGTTTGTCGAGTGGCGACGCGAAAAGACGCATGGTTGTATTCATTGCACTGAGTGTGTTCGCGCTTGTCGCCGTAGCTTTTTCTCTTCGTGGTTCTTCCCTGGAATCAGCGCGGGATTTCGAAGAGTGCGTTGGAGCCCTCGGAGCCAACCCCACCTTGTCCAGCCCGCTATCGAAGGACGAACGCGAACGCGGTAGAGCAACGGATTGCAACGCGCGGTTTGCGGGCCGACGCAAGCCGGGCGGCGGCTACACCTATTACGATTTCATGCAAGGTCGTAATTTCGATATTGCCGGTCCAAATCCAACAGCAGAGGAGCGCAACCGGATCGATCGAGAATATATAGGCTTCCTCGATACCAAACGGCGAGAAGCTGTTTCGGCAGAATTTGCAAAAAGACAAGACGAACAACTCCGCGCGGATCTCGAAAGAGAGCGTCAAGCTGCCGGACCACCGCTAGTATTGACGCCAAGAAACACATTTTCTCTGGCCGCAAAGCGGCCGGCCGACCGGTCGAATTCGCCGCCCTGCGATGATAACTCGCTGGTTTGCGGCTGGTCGAAGCTTTCAGCGGTTGTAAAGAATGCATTCGCATCATCATCCAGGGCAAAGCCCTGAATGCCGGACCTGAATTTACTTTCGCAGGAGTATGCGCTTGTTCAGGCTTGGAAGAAGACTGCGAGGATCGGTGGTCGATTCTGGGTGAAACGACGTGGCCCCTTG
>JBAVEE010000167.1:0-2303 GCA_049587575.1 Bradyrhizobium sp. | reverse complement strand
TTTCTCGCCCGATCTGTCGCGGAAACTGGCCGGCGCGTTTCGCGGTGGCGGCGGAAAAGTGGATTTTCATGTGCTGGCGCCGTCCGGCAGCGAAGGCCACTGGCTGGCGGAGACCGAAGCCGGCGTCAGGATCGCCGGCGCGGCGCTGGATCGCGCGCTGAAGGCGTCCGGGGCCGGCGCGGACAGGAAGCGACCGGCGCGATGAACCGCGCCTTGAATCCGTCGCCCGACCACGATGTGATCCTCTACGACGGCGTCTGCGTGTTCTGCTCGCGCTGGATCCGCTTCATCGCGGCCCGCGACCGGGACAGGCGCTTTCGCTTCACCGCGATCCAGTCACCCTACGGCAGGCGTCTGGCGCAGGCGTTCGGCATCGATCCGAACGACCCCGACACCAACGCCGTGATCCATGGCGGCGTCGCGTATTTCAAATCCGACGGCGCATTGACGGTGCTGGGTGCGCTGCCGGGTTGGAGTTGGGTGCGCGGGTTGCGCGCGGTGCCAAAACTGCTCCGCGACGCCGTCTACAATCTGGTCGCCCGCAACCGCTACCGGATTTTCGGGAAATATGAGGTGTGTTTTGTGCCGGATGCGGAGATGAGGGACAGGGTGATGGAGTAGGGGCTTGGCCGAGGCGGAGCCGCGTCATTGCGAAGAGCATGGCGACGAAGCAATCGAGACTCTCTCCGCGTTGGGATTATGGATTGCTTCGCTTCGCTCGCAATGACGGGGCTAACCCTTTGTCTGCGTAGCCATCACCTCCCCTGCCGCCCGCTCTCCCGAATCCCTTGCCCCGTGCGCGGTCGAGAAAAAATTCGGCGAGGTGGCCTCGCCGGCAAAGAACAGGCGGCCATCGACCGGTGCGGCGAGTACGGCGCGTGCGCCGGCGTGGCCGGGCAGGGCATGCGAATAGGAGCCGCGTGCGAAGGGATCGTGGGCCCAGCGCGATTCCGCCAACGGCTTTAGCCGGCGGCGGTAGTCGGAGCCGAGCAGCGCCACGATCTCGCCGATCGCCTGCGCCGCAATCGCACCTTCGCCGGCGTCTTCCAGCTCTCGCGCGAAGCGTCCGCCGAAAAAACCTTCGATGCAGGCCTGGCCGAACGGGCGCAAATGATAAGCGCCCATCGCGGTGCGCATGGTGGCGCCGCGCAGATTGCCGTCGCTGGGCAAAGCCTCCGGCTGATCCAGCGCCAGCGTCACCTTGTCGGCGAGCCCGAGCGGCAGGCCGCGCGCCGCGTCGACTTTCGCAGGCAAAGGCGGGTGAAAGCGGATCGCCTCGTCGGCGATCAGATTGGTCGGCACGGTGACGATCACCCGGGCAGCGGAAAGAGTACCCCTGGAGGTCTCGATCCGCACGCGTGGTCCGGAATGATCGATCAGGGTGACTTGCGTGTTCAGCGCGAGCGGGCAGGGTGCGCCATAGGCCGCCATCAGCGCGCCATAACCGCGCCGGACGCGCCAGTTGATCTCGCTGTCTTCATAGGCGTCCATGTCAAGGATCGAGACCCGGTCGAGCTCGGCGCCGTTGACGTAGGTCGAGATCGCATCGATCATCGGGTTCCAGCGGTCGCCCGGCTCGAGACAGGCATTCGCGGCGCCGTCGCGGCCGCTTTTCGCGGCTTGCTCGGCGCGGTCGTAGAAATCATCGAGCGCGCCGATGAAGTCGAGGCGTTCCCCGGGCGGAAACACCGCGTCGAACCCCTGCTCGCGCCATGGCGGGCGGGTCCTGTCGATTTCGAAATTCAATTGCGCGGCGATGGCGACGAACGAGTTCTTGTCGGCCGAATGCAGCCAGCCGCAGCCGACATCGAAGGCGATCTCCGGCGCCGCCATGATGGTGTGGCCGCGGCCGCCGACGCGGTCGCGCGCTTCCAGCACGATCAGCGAAAGGCCGGAATCTCCCAGCGCCCGCGCTGCGCCAAGGCCCGCGGCGCCCGCGCCGATAATGGCGACATCGACTTCGGAGGGGAGGGACATATCAGCGATTCGCCATTTGCAGACCGCTTCGTCAAGGGAGGAACCGTGTCCCGGACGCGGTGCGCCGTTCTTTACGGTGCACCGCAGAGCCGGGATCCATGGACCCCGGATCAGCAGCGCATCGCTGGCGCGCTGCGCAGCATCCGGGGCACGAGACCGTTACGCCACCGCTTCCTTGGTCTTTTCCGCGCGCTTGCGCTCGTTGGCGTCGAGGAACTTCTTGCGCAGCCGGATCGACTTCGGGGTCACTTCGACCAGCTCGTCGTCCTCGATATAGGCCAGCGCCTTTTCCAGCGTCATCTGGATCGGCGGCGTCAGGCGCACCG
>JBAVEE010000166.1:0-2658 GCA_049587575.1 Bradyrhizobium sp. | reverse complement strand
AGCATCTTCGGCTTGCCGCCGAAGCGCGCCTTGACCTTCTTGTTGTCCATCCGCGCGGTGCCGCTGGCGACGATCAGGATCACCTGTTCGCCGACCCTTAAACTCAGCGTCTTGGCGATCCGCGCCGGCTCGACGCCGTAGGCTTCGGCGGCCAGCGCCACGGTCGCCGAACTCATCGGCGATTCGATCACGGCGATATCGGGCGCGTTCGCGGCGAAAAACGCGCGGACGGATTCAAGGCTCATGGGCGGGCAACCAGCTCGGGCAGTTCCGACAGGGCGTGGATACGATAATCGGGCTCAAGACCGAGCTCGTCCATCTGCGTGCGGATCGCCTTGAACATCGTGAGCGGCGGAAGCAATTCACTTTTGACGCAGGCCAGCGCCATCGCTTCCGGCGTCACCCGCTCGATCCAGGCGACGTTCAGTCCAAACGACTTGGCGCCACAGGCATCCCACGGGTTCGACGACACGAACAGCACCTCGGCGGGCGGCACGCCAAGCGTCGATTCGATCAAACCGTAGGCGTCCGGCGCCGGCTTGAAGATTCCCTGGGAGTCGACGCTGATGGTGGCGTCCAGCACGCGGTCGAGACCGCTGTTGCGCACCAGCGCGTTGAGCATCCGGGCAGAGCCATTGGAAAGGATCGCCAGCTTGCGGCCTTTCATCGCCATCAGCGCGCTCAGCGCATCCGGATAGAGATCGAGGTGCAGATATTTGTCCATGATGCGCTCGAACGTGTCCGCATCGTGTTCCAGCCCAAGCACCTTGATCGTATAGGCGAGTGACTCCCGCGTGATCACCGAGAAATCCTGATAGCGCCGCATCAGCGAGCGCAGCCAGCTATATTCGAGCTGCTTGATGCGCCAGATCTGGGTGATGATCTCGCCGTAGCCCGGAAACGATTCCTCGGTAACGGCCGCTACCGACTGAACGTCATAGAGCGTGCCATAGGCGTCGAATACAACGGCTTGGATGGTCATGGGCCGATCCGGATCGGAGGACGCGCCAGATATTCAGGGCGCTAGATATTCAGGAGCTTGCGCGCGTTGTCCTTCAGGACTTTCGGCCTGATCTCGTCGCGGATCTCGAGCCTGGCAAAATCCGCCATCCAGCGGTCGGGCGTGATCACCGGCCAGTCCGAGCCGAACAGCATCTTGTCCTGCAGGATGGAGTTGATGTAGCGCACCAGGATCGGCGGAAAGTATTTCGGCGACCAGCCGGAGAGGTCGATATAGACATTCGGCTTGTGGGTCGCGACCGAAAGCGCCTCTTCCTGCCAGGGGAAGGAGGGGTGCGCGAGAATGATCTTCAGGTCGGGGAAGTCGGCCGCCACGTCGTCCATGTACATCGGGTTGGAATATTTCAGCCGCATCCCCATGCCGCCGGGCATGCCGCTTCCGACGCCGGTCTGGCCGGTATGAAACAGCGCGATCGCGCCGCCATCGTTGATGGCTTCGTAAAGCGGATAGGCCAGGCGGTCGTTGGGATAGAAGCCCTGCATGGTCGGATGGAATTTGAAGCCCTTGACCCCGAACTCCTCGATTAGCCTCCTCGCCTCGCGAACGCCGAGCTTGCCCTTGTGCGGATCGATGCTGACGAAGGGTATCAGCACGTCGGAATTCTCGGCCGCGACTTCCAGCATCTCGTAATTGTTGTAGCGGCGGAATCCGGTCTCGCGTTCGGCGTCGACCGGGAAGATCACCGCGGCGATCTTCTTGGCCCGGTAGTAGGCGGCGGTCTCCGGCACGGTCGGCGGATGCTTGTTCGGCGACTTGAAATAGTCGGCCATCTGCGCCTGGAAGTCGTCATAGCCGTCGTCGCCATGCATGCCGCAGGGCTCCTCGGCATGGGTGTGGATGTCGATCGCGACGACGTCTTCGATGTTGGGCAGCTTCAATTGGGACATTGCAGGTTCTCGGCGCAGGCTGCCTGATTGTGCAGCCCCGAAATTGATTATACCATATAACAAATTCGCAAAACAGCGCAAAGCGGAAAACGGGAGGACGACATGGCGCAGCCGGACGCGTTCGAGACCGACTTCTGGAAGCACGCCGATCTGCGCAAGGTCTGGGACGACATCGTTCCCGGCGAGCCGCGCAAGACCATTCCCTACACGCTGACTAAAGAGGCCATCGAGCTTTATTGCGCTTCGGTGGGCGAGGATCATCCGATTTATTTCGATGAGGATTACGCCAGGGCCTCGCTTTATGGCGGGCTGATCGCGCCGCCCTCGATCCACATCCTGCTGATGTTTGCCTGCACGCCGGCCGACGACTGGATGCGCAGCCCGGGCACCGTCAATGCCGGGCAATCATGGAGCTACAATATTCCGGCGCGTCCGAACGACGTCATCCGGCTCGAGGCGCGCGCGCTCGACAAGTTCATCAAGCGCGAACGGCTGTTCGTGGTGCACGACAATGTCTTCTTCAACCAGCATGGCGCGGTGATCTGTTCGGGCCGCGGCTGGACCATCCGGCCGGGTTAAGGGAACGCGATCATGACGACGACGTTTGAAAGCCTCAAGGCCGGGGACAGCATCGAGGGGCCAAAATTCGCGGTCAGCCGCGAATCGATCCGCCTGTTCTGCGACGCCTCGCTCGACTACAACCCGCTGCATCTCGACGACGATTACATGAAGGGCAGTTTCGGCAAAACC
>JBAVEE010000165.1:0-1723 GCA_049587575.1 Bradyrhizobium sp. | reverse complement strand
GGCGATCAACTCGCTCGCGGTACTGGCTGCCGCGTCGCTTGCGGGCGCCGATCTAGCGCTCGCCTCGCTGTCGCTGTCGCAGATCGAGCCGGCTGCGGGCCGCGGTGTGCGGCGCACACTCGAGGTCGCCAGCGGCGGCGAAGCCACCTTGATCGACGAAAGCTATAACGCCAACCCGGCGTCGATGGCGGCGGCGCTGAGCGTGCTCGGCGCCGCCGCGGTCGGCCCGCAGGGCCGGCGTATCGCGGTGCTCGGCGATATGCTCGAACTCGGCCCGACCAGCGCCACGCTGCATCGCGGTCTGAACGAGGCCATCAAGGCCAACCAGATCGATTTGGTGTATTGTTGCGGTCCGCTGATGCGCAACCTGTGGGACGCCCTTTCCACGGGCAAGCGGGGCGGCTATGCCGATAGCGCGGCGAATCTCGAAGCGCAGGTCGTCGCGGCGATTCGCGCCGGCGACGCGATCATGGTCAAGGGCTCGCTCGGCTCGAAGATGAAAACAATCGTCAACGCGCTGGAAAAGCGCTTTCCCGGCAACGCCGCGCTCGACGAAGCCGCGGTATAGGGCGGATTGAATGTTTTACTGGCTGATCGATCTTTCCAATACCGTTCCCGGTCTGGGCGGGTTGCATAGTTTTCTGAACGTATTTCGCTACATCACGTTTCGCACCGGCGGGGCGATGGTGACCGGAGCTTTGTTCGTTTTCCTGTTCGGGCCCTGGATCATCGATCATTTGCGGCTGCGCCAGGGCAAGGGACAGCCGATCCGCGCCGACGGTCCGCAATCGCATCTTCTCACCAAGAAGGGCACGCCGACCATGGGCGGGCTGATGATCCTGTCCGGGCTGGTGGTCTCGACGCTGCTGTGGGCCAATACGCTCAATCCCTATGTCTGGATCGTGCTCGCGGTGACCCTGGGCTTCGGCTTCGTCGGCTTCTACGACGATTATCTGAAGGTGACCAAGCAGAGCAATACCGGCTTCGCCGGCCGCATCCGGCTCGCGATCGAGGCGGTGATCGCGATCGCCGCGTGTTACGCGCTGGTCCGGCTCGGACGCGAACCGTTCTCGTCGGCGCTGGTGATTCCGTTTTTCAAGGACGTGGTGCTGAATCTCGGCTGGTTCTTCCTGATCTTCGGCGCCTTCATCATTGTCGGCGCCGGCAACGCGGTCAACCTGACCGACGGTCTCGACGGGCTTGCCATCGTGCCGGTCATGATCGCGGCTGCGAGCTTCGGGATGATCGCCTATCTGGTCGGCAACGCCGTGTTCTCGGACTATCTGCAGATCAACTATGTCGCCGGCACCGGCGAGCTCGCGGTGCTGTGCGGCGCGGTGCTCGGATCGGGGCTTGGATTCCTGTGGTTCAACGCGCCGCCGGCGTCGATCTTCATGGGCGACACCGGCTCGCTCGCGCTCGGCGGCATGATCGGCTCGATCGCGGTCGCGGTCAAACACGAGATCGTGCTCGGCGTGATCGGCGGATTGTTCGTGCTGGAAGCGGTCTCCGTGATCGTGCAGGTGGTGTCGTTCAAGCTCACCGGCAAGCGCGTGTTCCGGATGGCGCCGCTGCATCATCATTTCGAGCAGAAGGGCTGGACCGAACCGCAAATCGTGATCCGGTTCTGGATCATCTCGGTGATGCTGGCGCTGGCCGGCCTTTCCACGCTGAAGCTGCGGTGATGATGTTACATATTATCCATCGTCATTCCGGAGGCCGC
>JBAVEE010000164.1:0-2191 GCA_049587575.1 Bradyrhizobium sp. | reverse complement strand
CGTCAGGACCACACGATTTCGCCGTCCGCAAGCAAAGCGCCCTCGTCAGAAGCGCCACTCGCGTCCACCGCATCCCGCCTCGCGTCCGTGACGATCGCGAGCCGCCCCTCTTGTCGAGGCGGGACGGGGCAAATTTTAAAAGTGATTTGGGTGAATCGAGAATGGAATTATTTTTGCCGGTGGCACTGGACACGACGTTGGCGCGAGATGAGTGATTTGCCCGACAGGCAACGTCGCGCACGAGCGCAAGTACCACAGGATGGCGCGGCGACACCCATCGCATCCGATGTGCGGATCGCGATGGCGAGGCTTTGGAGAGCGCCTCGACGCGTGCAGCAACGCGATGGGTTTCGCGAAAGGCTCAACCCATTCTACGTGCCTTCCTCCATTCGCTCGACAAGATGCGCACGCGAGGGTGCAGGGTCAAACCGATCGGCGAAATATTGCGTTTCACGTTCGACCAGCCCTTCGCGGAATTCCATGATGCTCACCGCGTAAGACGGCACGCCGTCATAGGACAGGACGAATTCCGTGACCCAGAGATCGCCGCTGCCGATCATTCGCCGGACCGTAAAGCGCTTGTTGTTGGGCTGGACAAACCGGCTCTCCTGAATGTTGCGGCGGCCGCGGATCCGCTCGCCGGATTGCGGATAATCAAGTACCGCATCCTCACGGTAGATTTCATGTTCGACCTCGAAATCGCTCGCGTCCGAAGCCTCCCAATGGCGCTCCAGCGCCGCCCGCACGGTTCGATCATCCATCTCAATCTCCCACCTGCGCTTCCCACGCGGGCTAAGGCGCCAATTGATCATGAAGCTGGGAGAGAACTGCCGCGAGGGCTCCCTCCGTATCTTAGCCTGAAAAGCTTGATCGAATTGACCGGAAGCAAGACAACATGCAGCAAAAGCACCGGATAGATATGAGCCAGCAGTCCATAGAGAATGAAAAGGACGTTGCTCAAGAGCGAGATGAGAAGCGCCGCAATCGTCGTCATGCAGAAACTCGCAAGAACGCTGAGCGCCGCAAAGAAGCCGAGGAAGTTGATCCACGACACGTCGCTATCTCGCTTTGGCTTTAGATTCGATGTCTGCTGGCGTCCGTCAAGGTGATCGCCGGGCTGGGCGGCGCAACCGCGCTAGTGACGGCTCCCCGCGGATGATTCGCGATTACGACAAGCCCACCAGCGAGCAACGCCACCGTGCTGTAAAAAACGAAAAATGCGAGCCTCCAATGTCGGAAGGCGACCTGGTCTTCACGACTTTGCGAGCGGAATCCGCTCCTCCGCCAAACGTATCGAGGATACGAAGCGTTGAGCGGCGCGTCTTGTGAAGGGCTGGCCTTGTCTGAGGGAACCCGGGGTGAGAGTTGCTCACCAATCGTTGGGGTCATCGCACGTCTCCGAAAATCTCGACCAAATGGTTGGCCTTGAGGAGGGCTGTACAGCATTGTTAGGGTGGCCCCGGTGACGCGCATATGAACCAGGTCACACTGTCCACCAGCCGCATCGCGACGAATTGGCGCGCCTTGGCGGCATCTCATCGGGGCTTCAAATGGCACAGCGCGGGGCTGAACCTCCCCCCTCTGCGGCCGTCACTGCGGAGAGCGCGAGCGACGAAGCCATCCGTCGTCCCGCATATCGGCTCAAATGGATTGCTTCGCGGAGTTTATTATCGGGCGCGCATTCGCGCGACCCGGCGGCTCGCACGGGATTGGCGGTTTTGTGATCCCACGTCGTCGCCGCTTTGTCCGCCATTCCCCGATAGCGACAAAATTCTCCATGGCCGCGGAATGACGCGATGTGCCAATTTCAGCCCTAGCCGCCCTTCCTGCTGCCCGGGCTGTCCTATATGAGAGATTTGCCGACGGAACGCGCCGATAGTTCCGAGGGATGAATTGACGGCGTGGATGGTGGCGACGGATCGTTAATCAAAAAGCCGCAATCTGACGCTTGATCGACACGCGCGCGGACAGGCGTTTGAACCGGGGCATGGCATGGCAAATCGATTTGCGACGGCGCAGTCCACCGGGGCGATGCGGCGGTGGGGACCTCCCGCCGTCGTGACGCTCGCGGCGATGGCCGCATTGACGGCGCTGAGCGCCGGCGCCGCGGCGAGACAGGCCCGCCCCGCGCCGTCAACCGAGGCGACGGCGCCGCGCGAGGCGGGCGAGCCGATCATGGCGATCGTGTCGA
>JBAVEE010000163.1:0-3468 GCA_049587575.1 Bradyrhizobium sp. | reverse complement strand
GTGGTGAATCGCGAGGTGCTGAAATCCGGCGCGTCGTCGTTCCTGGTCGACAAGGCGAATTATCGCCACTTCATGGCCAAGGAAATCCACGAGCAGCCGGAAGTGGTCGGCCACACTTTGGCGCGCTATGTCGACATGGCGACCGAGCGGGTGGCGCTGCCGGTGAGCCTGCCGTTCGACTTCAAGAATCTTCAGCGCATATCGATCGTCGCCTGCGGTACCGCGAGCTACGCCGGTTACGTCGCCAAATACTGGATCGAGCGCCTCGCACGCGTGCCGGTCGAACTCGATGTGGCTTCCGAATTCCGCTATCGCGAAGCGCCGCTGCGCAAGGGCGATCTTGCGATCTTCATTTCGCAATCCGGCGAGACCGCCGATACGCTGGCGGCGCTGCGCTACGCCAAAGCGCAAGGCGTGCATACGCTCTCGGTCGTCAACGTGCCGACCTCCACCATCGCGCGCGAAAGCGAGACGGTGCTGCCGACCCTGGCCGGCCCGGAAATCGGCGTCGCCTCGACCAAGGCCTTTACCTGCCAGTTGATGGTGCTGGCCGCGGTCGCGGTCGCCGCGGGCAAGGCGCGCGGCGAATTGTCCGATGCCGACGAGGCCAGGCTCGTGCATGGCCTCGTGGAAATTCCGCGGCTGATGGCGGCCGCCCTTGCCACCGAGCCGCAGATCGAAAAGCTGGCGCGCGACCTCGCCAGGTGCAAGGACGTGCTTTATCTCGGCCGCGGCACCAGTTATCCGCTGGCGCTGGAAGGCGCGCTCAAGCTCAAGGAAATCTCCTACATCCACGCCGAGGGGTATGCCGCCGGCGAACTCAAGCACGGGCCGATCGCGCTGATCGACGAGAACATGCCGGTGGTCGTGATCGCGCCCCACGACCGGGTGTTCGAGAAGACCGTCTCCAACATGCAGGAAGTGGCGGCCCGCGGCGGCAACATCATCCTGATGACGGATGCCAGGGGGGCGACGGAGGCGACCGTGCAATCGCTGGTGACGATCGTGCTGCCCGACATGGACGCCACCTTTACGGCGATGGTCTATGCCGTCCCGGTGCAGCTTTTGGCCTATCATACCGCCGTCATCATGGGCACCGACGTCGATCAGCCGCGAAATCTCGCGAAATCGGTAACGGTGGAATAACCGCGGCTTCGCCACCGGTCGCCCCGGGGTCTTCAAAAGTCTGCTAGGATGGCTAGCTGGCATTTGATAATGACCGCTTCGACCGACCTGGAACCCCAATGAACCGTGAAGATTTGCCTCCACCCGTGCCGCCGGCCGAGATCCCGCCGGACGTCCACAGCGGCTTGATGGCCCGATTCCGGAATTATTTTCTCACCGGCCTGATCGTCGCCGGCCCGATCGCGATCACCTTCTATCTGACCTGGTGGTTCGTGACCTGGGTCGACGGCCTGGTGCGGCCGTTCGTGCCGATCGCCTACCGGCCGGAAACCTATCTGCCGTTCGGGCTGCCGGGCTCGGGGCTGATCGTCGCCGTGATCGCGCTGACGCTGCTGGGCTTCCTCACCGCCAACCTGATCGGGCGGACGCTGGTCGATCTCGGCGAGCGGCTGCTCGGGCGGATGCCCGTGGTGCGCGCGATCTATCGCGGCCTGAAGCAGGTGTTCGAGACCTTGTTCTCGGGGCAGGGATCGAGCTTGCGCCGGGTCGGCCTCGTCGAATTTCCTTCGCCGGGCATGTGGTCGATCGTGCTGATCTCGCAGCCGCCGAGCGTCGAGATCGCCCACAGCCTTCCCGGCCAGGACGAGCACATCTCGGTGTTCCTGCCATGCGCGCCGAACCCGACCACGGGATTCTTCTTCTATGTCCCGAAGAGCAAGATCATCGAGGTCGAGATGAGCGCCGAAGACGCCGCCACCCTGATCATGTCCTGCGGCGTGGTGCAGCCCGGCTCCGACGGACAGAAGAAGATCGCCGCGCTGGCGGGAATGGCGAACGCCGCGCGGATCGCCAACGCCGCCTCGCTGCAGCCGGAGCCGGCGAAGGCGGAGTAGAACGTCACCGTCTTTCTTTTTTCCCTCCCCCCGCGGAGCGGCGGGGAGGGATCAAGGGTGGGGGGTGCTTCAGCAGACACCGGCATCAGTGACGTCTGCCGGGACTCCCCCCACCCCCGATCCCTAAGAGCGAGCTTCGCTCGTCTCGACCCCACCGCGCGCGAGGCGCGCGGGAGGAGGGGAGAAGAGAGAAGAGACGCTTCGCGCATCGCGGAATGACGGTGATCCATCACCCCGCGCCGAGCAGCGGAATCGCCTCGTCGCGCTCGAATAGATAGAGCAGACAGCGCAGCGCGTCGCCGCGCTCGCCGTTCAGCTTCGGATTGTCCTTCATGATGCGCAGCGCTTCGTCGCGGGCCTGGGCGATGAGCTGGGCGTGCACCTCGGGGCGCGCGATGCGGTAGCCGGGCAGGCCGCTTTGCCGGACGCCCAGCACGTCGCCTTCGCCGCGCAGTTTCAGGTCTTCCTCGGCGATGCGAAAGCCGTCGGTGGTTTCCCGGATCACCCTAAGCCGCGCCGTCGACATCTCGTTGAGCGGCTCCCTGTAGAGCAGCAGGCAGGTCGACGCCTCGGAGCCCCGGCCGATGCGCCCGCGCAACTGGTGCAGTTGCGCCAGTCCAAAGCGCTCGGCGTTCTCGATCACCATGATGGTGGCGGCGGGGACGTCGACGCCGACTTCGACGACCGTGGTCGCGACCAAAAGGCCGATCTCGTGGCCGGCGAACCGCGCCATCACGCGGTCCTTTTCCGTGCCCTTCATCTGGCCGTGGACGAGGCCGACCCTGTCGCCGAAGCGCTGGCGCAGGCTCTCGAAGCGCTGGGTGGCGTCGGTGAGGTGCCCGGTGCCCTCGGCCTCGGATTCCTCGACCAGCGGGCAGATCCAGTAGACGAGCTTGCCGGCGGACAGCGCGCGCCCGACCGCCTCCGTCACCTCGCCGAGACGGCTCATCGGCACCGCGCGGGTGTCGATCGGCTGCCGGCCGGCCGGCTTTTCCCGCAATTCGGAAACATCCATGTCGCCGAAATAGGTCAGCACCAGCGTGCGCGGGATCGGCGTCGCGCTCAGCACCAGCACGTCGACGGCGTCGCCTTTGGCGGTCAGCGCCAGCCGTTCGCGCACCCCGAAGCGATGCTGCTCGTCGACCACCGCGAGCGCCAGCGACTTGTAGATCACGTCGTCCTGGATCAAGGCATGGGTGCCGACCAGAAGATCGATCTCGCCTTCGGCAAGCCGCGCCAGCAGGTCGCGGCGCTCCTTGCCCTTTTCGCGGCCGGTGAGGATGGCGACCCGTAAACCCGCCGCTTCGGCCAGCGGCGCGATGGTCTTGATGTGCTGGCGCGCGAGGATTTCGGTCGGCGCCATCAGGGCGGCCTGCTTGCCCACCTCGGTGACGGCGGCGGCCGCGAGCAACGCCACCACGGTCTTGCCCGAGCCGACATCGCCCTGCAG
>JBAVEE010000162.1:0-2831 GCA_049587575.1 Bradyrhizobium sp. | reverse complement strand
GTGATGATGACGACGAACAGCGGCAAGGTGACCCCGACCGAGGGGTCGCTGGAATTGAACGGATCGAACGACACCGTCACCAGGTGACGATTGGCGACCGCGAAGACGACAAAGATCAAACCCAGCGGGATCAGTACCAGAGCCGTGAAAAACTTGCGCATGACCGTCTCTCGCGTTGATGGAGATCGGGATCAGCTTCAGGTGCCGGCGTCCGGTCCCCCGCTTTCGCGGTTCAGCCGTTCGCGCATTTCCTTGCCGGTCTTGAAAAACGGCACGCTTTTCTGATCCACCGGCACATGAGCGCCGGTGCGCGGATTGCGGCCGGCGCGGGCCGGACGATGCTTCACCGAGAACGCACCGAAACCACGCAGCTCGACCCGATCGCCCCGCGCCAAAGCCGCGACGATCTCATCGAGGATCGCGTTTACAATGTTCTCGACATCCCGCTGATAGAGATGCGGGTTGTGCTCGGCGATACGCTGAACGAGTTCGGATTTGATCATCGAGGCGGGGACCCGGGAAGGTGCGGTCATGCATTTCCGTGAAAATGCCTTGAACTGTCAAGACGCTAAATGAAACCCGGCGAACGCGAAAACGCGTGACAAACGGCCGGATTGGGTGTTGCGGCAGCGCCCCGCAACGCGGGAGGGTGGGACGAAACCGGACTTGCGGTTCAATCGGCCCCCGCCGGATGCCACAACGCCAGCATGCCGTCGAGGCCCAGACGATCGACGGCCTGCGCCAGCCCCGTCTGCTCGACTTGCCGCGCGATCCCGCTCAAGCCGAACGCGTCGAGTGTCATCGCGGCAGCCGCGCGCAGGAAAGTCAGGTCGCCAAAACGCGGCGACAATTTGTAATCGCGGACCGGCAGATTAGCCTTGACGCCTTTCTGCGCCACCAGCCAGGCGACCGCGGTTTTCTCGTCGCCGAGTTGATCGATCAGTTTCAGATCGATCGCCTGACGGCCGGTGAACACCCGTCCGTCGGCGACCTTTTCGAGCAGTCCGTCGTCCATGCCGCGCCGCTCCTTCACGAGGCCGCGAAACCAGGCGTAGGAATCCTTCACCAGCGCGTCGAGCGCGGCGCGCGCCTCCGGACTGGTCGGCTCAAAGCCGTTTGGCGCGGCTTTCAGCGGCGAAGACTTCACTTCTTCGACCTTGACGCCCACGGTTTTCAGCAATTCGGTGAAGTTCGGAAACTGGAACAGCACGCCGATCGAACCCACCAGCGAGCTCTGCTGGGCGACGATATGATCGGCGGCGATGGCGGTGATGTAGCCCCCCGAGGCCGCCAGCCCTTCAACCACCACGACCAGCGGCTTCTTCGCCTTCAGCCGCACCAGCGCGTCATAAAGCTGCTCGGAACCGGCTGTGGTGCCGCCGGGCGAATTGATGTGCACGACGACCGCCGCGGCGCGTGAATTCTCCAGCCGTTCCAGCGCCTCGACGCGATCCGCGTCGCTGCGGATCAGGCCATCGATATGGACGCGCGCAATCGAACCCGACGTCGTCAACGCCACGCGTCCACCGGGTGTCGCGATCATGCCAACGGTGACGATCGCGGCGATCGCAACCAATGCAGCCACCACCCGCCAGAACGTCAGCTTGCGCCGAATCCTGCGACGATCGACGATGACATCCGAATCAAGCGACATCGAACATTCTCCCGGAGGTGGCCTTTGAGAGGGATCGCACGGTGATCTTCCGCACACCCCTAATATCTCGTGTTCTGATTACATCAATTGCGATGCAATATGAAGAAAACAAGGCTCGTCTGCCTTCCTTCCCTGGTGGGAGGAGATGGCCACAGGCGGCCACTGGCCGCCGGTTTGGCAGGCCGCCGATGCCGGCATCGATTACGCCCGCGCAGGATGCGAGGCAAAAGAGCACAAAAAAGGCCCCGGTCGAAACCGGGGCCCGTTTGATGAGGCAGAGAGGCAAAAAGGCCTACTTGTCGGTGCGCTGCTTGAGCGCGGTGCCGAGAATGTCGCCGAGCGTTGCGCCCGAATCGGAGGAGCCGTACTGCGCGATGGCCTCCTTCTCTTCGGCAACTTCCAGCGCCTTGATCGAGACCTGCACCTTGCGGGCCTTCTTGTCGAACTGGATCACCCGCGCATCGACCTTTTCGCCGACGGCGAAACGTTCGGCGCGCTGATCGTTGCGATCACGGGCGAGTTCGGACCGCTTGATGAAGGTGGTGAAGTCGGTACCGGCGATCTTCACCTCGATGCCGCCTTCCTTCACTTCGAGCACTTCGCAGGTCACGACCGCGCCCTTCTTGACGTCGCCCGGTTCTGCGAACGGGTCGCCTTCGAGCTGCTTGACGCCGAGCGAGATACGCTCCTTCTCGACATCGACATCGAGCACCACGGCCTTGACCATGTCACCCTTCTTGAAGTTGTCGATCACCTGCTCGCCCGGAACCTTCCAGTCGAGGTCGGACAGATGGACCATGCCATCGACATCGCCCTCGAGCCCGAGGAACAGACCGAACTCGGTCTTGTTCTTGACCTCGCCCTCGACCGTGGAACCGACCGGGAATTTCTCGACGAACACTTCCCAGGGGTTGCGCATGGTCTGCTTGAGGCCGAGCGAAATCCGGCGCTTGACCGAATCGACTTCGAGAACCTGCACTTCGACTTCCTGCGAGGTCGAAACGATCTTGCCAGGATGCATGTTCTTCTTGGTCCACGACATCTCCGAGACGTGGATCAGGCCTTCGATGCCCGGCTCCAGTTCGACGAACGCGCCGTAGTCGGTGATGTTGGTGACGCGGCCGGTGAAGCGGGCGTTGAGCGGATACTTCGCCTCGATGCCCTGCCACGGATCGTC
>JBAVEE010000161.1:0-1965 GCA_049587575.1 Bradyrhizobium sp. | reverse complement strand
CCGCACTGGTTCCGGGAACGGGGTTGTCATCAAACGGTAATTTGACCGCCCGAGAAGGCTAGACGCATCCTCGAAACGAGAGGCTCCGAAGAAAGCACTCATGACGCCAGCGATCGACCAACAGCCGACCACAGAAAAGCCGCGGCCGAAGCTGTCGCGCCGGCTAGGCCTGTCCGGCAAGCTGCTGCTGCTGACCATTCCGCTGGTCATGATCGCGGAAATCCTGATCTATGTGCCCTCGATCGCGAATTTCTGGATGAATCGGCTGAACGGCCGGCTGGCGGCGGCGAATACCGCAGCATTGGTATTGGATGCCGCCCCCTCCGGCATGGTTCCGGATTCGCTGGCGCGGGAAATCCTCGGCAGCATCGGCGCGCGGGCGGTGGCCATCAAGATGGGGCAGCAGCGCCGGCTTCTGGCCAGCGCCGGATTGCCGTCGGCGATCGACCACGACGTCGACATGCGGTCGCTGACGGTGTGGTCCTCGATCGTGGGTTCCTTCGAGATGATGCTTGAGACCGGCGACCAGGCGATCCGCGTCATCGGGCCGGCGCCGGGCGGCGGGCAGTTCATCGAGGTCGTGATCGACGAGGCGCCGCTGCGTCAGTCGATGTACGGGTTTTCCCGCAACCTGCTCCTGGTCTCGCTGGCGATCGCGATCCTGACCGCGGCGCTGGTCTATCTCGCGCTGCATTTCCTGTTCGTGCGGCCGATGCGGCGGCTGACCGCGAGCCTTGTCGGTTTTCACGAGAATCCGGAAAGTTCGGCGCGGATCATCGTGCCGTCGCACCGGGGCGACGAGATCGGCGTCGCGGAACGCGAATTGTCCGACATGCAGCGCGATCTGGTGTCGATGCTGCATCAGAAAAGCCGGCTTGCCGCACTTGGACTCGCGGTGTCGAAGATCAACCACGATCTGCGCAACCTGCTGGCCTCCTCGCAACTGCTTTCCGACCAGCTCGCCAGCGTGCCCGATCCGCGGGTGCAGCGCTTTGCGCCGAAATTGATGCGCTCGCTGGAGCGGGCCATCGCGTTTTGCCAATCCACGCTGTCCTATGGCCGCGCGCAGGAGGCCGCTCCCGACCGCCGGATGATACTGATCGAGCCGGTCGTGATCGAGGTCCGCGAATCGGCGGGGCTCGTCTCGGATGCCTCGATCAGCTGGATCAGCGCCATCGAGCGCGGGCTGACCATCGACGCCGATCCCGATCAGCTGTTTCGCGTGCTGCTCAACCTGGTGCGCAATGCGGCGCAGGCGCTCGAAGGCCGGCCCCGCAGCGACGCCGCCGCGATGCAGATTCGCATCACCGGGCGGCGCGAAGGCTCGGTCGCGATCATCGAGGTGTCCGACACCGGTCCCGGAGTTCCGGCCAAGACCCGGGATCATCTGTTCGAGGCCTTCCAGACCTCCGGGCGGCCGGGCGGCAGCGGGCTCGGGCTTGCGATTGCCGCCGAGCTGGTTCGCGCCCATGGCGGGGAGATTCATCTGGTGGAAGGGACCATCGGCGCGACCTTCCGGATCACGATACCGGACCGGCCGGTGGAACTGTTGAGCGTGCGCAACGAGCGGGCGCGGGCGTAGGATCGGCTCCTCTTCGGTCATTCCGGGGCGATGCCCTCAGATGTGCCATTGCATAACGGGGAATGGCGCCGCAAATCGGGGCCGGAAGCCGCCTTGCGGACCTTGCCAAGCCGGGCCAGAGCCGGTAGCTATGGCGCGCTTTCGCGACCTGCAGAAATCTGTTCCGATTGCACACGGCGATGGCCGGCCTCACGGCCTGACATGCCGGCGAAAAACGCGCCCGTAGCTCAGCTGGATAGAGCACCAGACTACGAATCTGGGGGTCAGGAGTTCGAATCTCTTCGGGCGCGCCACTATCTCAAGAAGCCCTTGATTTTTGGGAATAATTCGACAATTCAATAGCTTCGTCCTGCCGCACTGGTATCAAACGGTGGGATCAATGG
>JBAVEE010000160.1:0-1758 GCA_049587575.1 Bradyrhizobium sp. | reverse complement strand
ACCCGCTGGTCGGCCTCACCGAGCTCGGCATGATCGCGGCCAATGTCGTGGCCCGCGCCATCGCGCGCGGCGTCTACACGGCGACCGCACTGCCTTTTTCAGACGCATTGCCGGCGTGGAAAGATCGTTTTGGATCGAAAACGGGCTAGAACACCAGGGCCTTGTCGCCGCCACGCTTCAATCGGACAACAGCTTCCTGCGATCCTCGTATTCCGCACGATCGATCTCACCGCGGGCGAAGCGGTGCTTGAGGGTATCCAGTGGAGTGGTTCTTGCTTGCGGGTCGGATTGCCATCCGAGACCAAATGCGCGCAACGCCCAGGCGATGATCAGCACGGTCAGCACCAAAAAAATGATCATCATGATTGGCCCGAAGATCATGCCATACCAAGGTGCAGAAGAATCGCCCGACCATCCGTACATCATAGCGTTGGTCCCTGCTGAGGAGACCAAACTAAACCCTCACCGTCGTCCCATCTTGATTTATGTCAAATGAGCGGACTTGCCTCCGGCTGTCCTATTCGATGCGTAGTGGCTAGGCGCTGACCGAAAGCGGGGTAGCAGACAATGAAATTGCGTTCGCCTCGCGCTGAATCATCTGCTCGATCATGTTGTAGGAGGACGACGCGACGCCGGATGACGTCGTCGGCACCGCCGATGTCATCGTGACCTTGGATCCGTCGGCATAGGTCAGCGACGTCGTGGTCGAACCGTTGCTGTTGGTTACCGACGTAGCGGATGCGCCCGCGCTGCTTGGATCGCCGCCGGATCCGCCGGAGCCACCGATATGGGCGTGACCGTGATGGCCATGGCCGCCCGATCCACGCAGCGCCGACGACAATTCGCCGAGACTGACCGTGCCGCCGCCGTTCTTGTCCAGTTGGCCGAACACGTGATCGGCCTGCGCGAGGTTGGTTCCACCGGCGCCAAGGGCGTTTTCGAATTCCGATTTGGTGATCTGGCCGTCACCGTTGCCGTCGATCTGCGAGAACAGGCTTTGCATCGCGCTCGCCGGACTGGTGGATGCCGGCGTGGCCGCTGACGATTGGCCCTGCGCTGCGAGCAGCGCGCTCATGGTGGCCGGCGATATCTGCGAAAAGCCG
This sequence comes from Bradyrhizobium sp., assembly GCA_049587575.1. Classification (GTDB taxonomy): domain Bacteria; phylum Pseudomonadota; class Alphaproteobacteria; order Rhizobiales; family Xanthobacteraceae; genus Bradyrhizobium. Next base: position 655 of record JBAVEE010000160.1, on the reverse strand, counting down.
GTGGATCCGGAAGCCGGCGCCGAGTTCCCCGAAGCCGAGGAGCCACCGGAGGGACCGAACAGGTCCGCCGAGGCCTGGCTGAAGCCGGTGGACTGCGCCGACGCGTTAGATGAGGTCAGCGATTTAACGGCGTCTACTGCGGCGGACGCGGCACCAAGAGCGAGCAACATGGCAGAACTCCGACAAGCGCCGCAAAGCGCGGCCGCTTTCGATCAAGATCGATCAGCAAGCCGCGTGCCATCCTGAAAATCTCAATAAAATGAGGCCGTTCTGCATCCCAAATGGCCGGGAGCCGTGGGCAAATGGTGCCGCCAACGGCAGATTTTTCCGCCCTCGCCGCCCCGCATTGCTCCGGGGCTTTGCGCGTGTTACGCGGAAATCGCCCGGCACGCATCGGTTCTGGAAAGACGCACATGGCTGCCCAATTTGCTTCACGTCCCCTCGTCATCGCGCCGTCGATCCTGGCCTCGGATTTCGCCAGACTGGGCGAAGAGGTTCGCGCCGTCGATGCGGCGGGCGCCGACTGGATCCATCTCGACGTGATGGACGGGCACTTCGTCCCCAACATTTCCTACGGCCCCGACGTCATCAAGGCGATCCGCCCGCACACCAAAAAGATCTTCGACGCGCACCTGATGATCTCGCCGTGCGATCC
>JBAVEE010000159.1:0-1732 GCA_049587575.1 Bradyrhizobium sp. | reverse complement strand
ATCCTGCGGGCCGCTGCGCAGGGACGCGCTGGGCGTTCAGGAAATTAAACGCAGCGAACGCACGCGTGAGAAATCACGATCATGCGTCACCAGCGCGGCTGCGTTGATCGCCAATGCGCTGGCCGCTTGAACCGCGTCTGCAAGCTTGAGGCGGAGCGACGCCCGCAGTCTCGCGGCGCTTTCCGCAATGTCGACGTCAAGCGTGATCGACTGCCACGATTCGAGGATCGCGCGATAACGCTGCGCGAGCGCGTCATCACCTGCCTGGAGGGGCCCGGTCAGCACCTCGGCGATCGTGATGGTCGTTACAGCGAAGCGCAGGCGCCCGGTTCCGTGGGCTTCGAACAGCGGCTTGAAGCGCGACCCCAATTTCGGGTGCCCCTCGAGCACGTAGATGATGGGCGCCGAATCGACGAGAACCAGCGCGCCCTCCGGCAGATCCCGAAAGTCTAGCGGCTCCATTCGTCACGCAGCTTTCGAAGCGTACGGGTACTATTCTTTCCCCATAACCCGCGACCGGATCCCGCAACGGAAATCAGCGGCTGCTGGCGAATGGCCGCGCCATATGCCTCGATCGGCACCAGCGCTGCAACCGGACGGCCATGTCTGGTGATGATCGTCGAACGCCCTTTTTCGGCCGCCTCGAGAAGATCCGGGAGTTGATTGCGAGCTTCTTCCGCGCCTTTGCGCAAGATGGGGGTCACCATGGCTTGTCTCCGAAACCGACCGTACAGCACCGTACAGAACTCGTCAACCAACATCCGGCCGCCGGCGCCTCTCGGACGTTCACTGAGCTCCGCATATCGACGCCCCCGGCTCAAAGGGGCTTGGCCAATCGCCTCACTCATATTAGCGAGTAGCCCGCATGAGCGCAGCGATATGCGGGGATGGACCACCCCGGATGTCGCTGCGCTCATCCGGGCTACGCTTGCTACGCTTCGAGGTCGCATTGGGCAGCGGTTTCTGATAACCTAATCCGCACTAAAGGGAGCCCCTGATGACTTCGGAGCATTCACGCATTGCGCTCGACCCGACCGTGCTGGCCGGCAAGCCTGTCATCCGCGGGACCCGGCTTTCGGTCGAATTCGTGATCGGACTGATGGCCGACGGATGGAAGGAAGCTGACATCATGGCGAATTACCCCGGAATAACTCATGACGACGTCATGGCCTGTCTCGCATATGCGCGCGACACGCTGAGTTCCGAAAAGGTCTTCCCCAGCGCAGCCTGATATGCGCTTCCTTGCCAACGAAAATTTCCCCGGTACAGCCGTCACGGCACTGATTGCGGCCGGGCATGATGTCGCGTGGGTGAGGAATGCGGCCCCAGGTATGAGCGACCCAGATGTGCTCGCGTGGGCGACACGCGACGAACGCATCCTGCTGACCTTCGACAAAGACTTCGGCGAACTGGCCAGAGCATCGGCACTGCCGAGCACGTGCGGCGTTGTGCTATTTCGCATGCCGATGTCAAATCCTGGCGATATCGGATCGCGGCTCAGCAACCTGGTCACGTCGCGTGACGATTGGGCCGGGCATTTCTCCGTCATCGAGCCCGGCCGCATTCGAATGCGCCCCCTCGTGTAACGCGCTGATCCGTATTGGCGGGCGAAGGAGTTCCATCGCGTGCGAACGAGCGCCCTGAGGTCGCCGTAGCGCGCTCTGGCGCTCCCTAGGGGAATCGAACCCCTGTTTCAGCCTTGAGAGGGCCGTGTCCTAACCGCTAGACGAAG
>JBAVEE010000158.1:0-2474 GCA_049587575.1 Bradyrhizobium sp. | reverse complement strand
TCGACGTATCCGGTCACTTTGATCGTCCAGTTGAAGGCATGTGAGAGAGGCATCGTGCGGCTGAACAGCGAAGCCGCCGGTCGCTGATAGGGGATTGACTATTGACGTACGGTGGTACCGCCACATGGCCTGGTACCTCTGCCTCGGAAGCGAGGGCAGCATACCAGCGCGCTAGGGAGCTCGGCATTAGTGCCGGACGAGCCCTGGTCATTGGCTGTATTGCCTCATTTCGCGAGGGCTGGATGTTTCGAAAGAACCTCGCAGAGCACACTGGTTTATCGGTGCGCACCGTTCAGCGGGCTATCACGCAGGGCAAGGAATTGGGCTTGATGGGTGTGGCCCGAGCCAAGCCGAACGACGTCCCACCAGGCATGGATCGTCCCCTCCCGTGCGGTTGGTCACATCGCTGGATCGTAGGTTGGGGTGAGGCTTACTCTGCAGCCATGGCAGCTGTGACCAATTGCAGGCTTGCTCGCATGGTGAAGGCGGCTGCCCGCGGGAGCGTCACCGAACCAAAGCCAACGGAGCAAGCTGGGGTGACGTCAACGCATCGACAGCAACGTCCGCCACGCCATTGGACAGCCGAGGAACTCGATTCGGAGCTCGCGCGGTTCCCCCGAGCGAAGGAGCCTCCCGAGTAGTCGTCTCGGGAGACGAGATATCTTGCGGCCAAGGCTCGCAGCGCGAAGGACCGTTCGTAGCAACCGACGGACCGCAGGCCAACATCATTGCGGGCGCCTCAACGTATAAATTTGGTCACTAGGCAATCGACTGACGGCCAAAGACCCACAGGTCAAACGGCCGACGACAACGGCCACAGAACCAAAGTGTCCCTACCCCCTAGGGACAAAATGGCGCAGCAGAGATCTGCGGAAATTTGAAATCCTTTCTGATGCCTTAAGGTCTCAGTAAGAGGCTGCGCCTGTCGGCGCGGTCGCCTGCGGCTCCGCTCCATGGGTCGCCTGCGGCTCCAGCGCACCTCCGGTGCCAACTGAGGCTAAGATTGGTTCCGGGCGACGCAAGGGGCGACGGGCTAAGTTTCGGTGATGATCGGTGCTTACCTCAGGGTTTCGAGTCGCAGCCAGGACGTAGCCATGCAACGGGCTGCCATCCTCCGAGCGGCACGAGCTCAGAACCAACGCATTGACGTCTGGTATTCGGAGACCGTGAGCTCGGCAAGCCGATCCAAGCCCGAGCGTGAACGCCTCTTAGAAGACGTGAGGGGGGGGCGCGTGACGGGTGTGTGGGTCTATCGTCTCGATCGATTGTCGCGGGGCGGCATCTGCGAGACGCTCAACATCGTTCAGACTTTCGAGCAGTACGGCTGCCGACCTCGTTCGGTCGCCGATGGTTTCTCGCTCGGCGGCCCTGGCGACGAGATCATCCTAGCAGTTCTAGCTTGGGCCGCAGCCAAGGAACGCGAGGCCATCCTAGAACGCATCGCCTCGGCGCGCATTCGCATCGAGGCCGCCGGCGGAACCTGGGGGCGGCCTCGGCGGATCGCACCCGAGGATGCTGTCGCGAAGAAGATCCACCGGTTGAAGCGTCAGAAGAAAACCATCCGGGCGATCGCTATGGCGGTGCATGTACCAAAGTCGACCGTCGCCAGAATCCTGTCCCAAAAAGAGGCACCAGAAACAGGCCGATCAACCGCCACGAAACAAGGCGTTAAGCGACTGGCACCTCCCCGGTCCCATTAGTATACTTTTGGGACAGCGCCTCCCCCGGCCCCATTGAAGCGTTCAGCAAAGGTCGATACCTACATCTGACCGAAGACGATCCGGGGGAGGCACTGCGACCTGCCAACGTAGGATCCTCAGAAGCGACAACCAGTGGCCGGGATGGCCACAGAAAGAAGCGACAACATGGCACAGGTAATCACGCTGGTAGCATCGGCGGATTTCGGACAGACGGGACAGTACATAGCCAAGCTCACTGGACGGGCGGCAAAGGTGCAGTTCCGTCGAGAGTTCTGTGGCACCAAAGAAGGCAAGCGCAGCCAGGACACTCGATACGAGACCGATGAGATAGGTCTCTACGAAGTGAACAACCAGACCCGCAAGGGTCGCGATCGCGACTATTGGCTGATCCTCCCCCGGAATGATGGTCTAGTGAAGCTGCGAACAGACCACGAAGATGCTCTGCTGATCTGTAAACGCTTGGACGCTGGCGAGCAAATCGAGGACGTCGTCATAGTCGAGCTTGGCGACGAGCTCAAGAATAGCGATGGCTCGCCCAAGTTGGGCGACAACGGCAAGCAGATGCATGCGCTCGTATACAGAATCTTCAAGGCTGGTGAGGCGAAGAAGGCTGTCGCTGCGGTGACACTTGATGCTGCAGTCGAAGCTATCGTTCAGGCGCTGGCAGCCCTGCCGGTGTCTGAGCAAAAAAAGGCGCTGACCGCCGCACGAACGAAGCTGTTCCCTAAGCCGCCAACCGAAACAGCTGACGCGGAATCAGCGGCTGCGGTAAAC